>JANMCB010000357.1:0-14143 GCA_031360805.1 Rhodoferax sp. | reverse complement strand
TACAAATCCATCCAATACGATTTAGTCGCCCATGACCCACATTCGAGCCAGCCGCGAGGCCGATCTGCCAGAAATAACAGCCATCTACGCCCACCATGTCCTGAGCGGAACCGGCACCTTTGAGATAGAACCACCGAGCCTTGACGACATGACTGCGCGGCGGGCCGACGTGCTGGCCAAGGGGCTGCCCTACCTTGTCGCCGCAGACTCCAGGACCGGCAAGGTTTTGGGATTTGCCTATTGCACCTGGTTCAAGCCGCGCCCGGCTTACCGCTTTTCAGCCGAGGACTCGGTCTACATTGCCGCTGACTTTCATGGTCAGGGCCTGGGCCGCGCCTTGCTGGCCGAGCTGATGGCGCAGGCTGAACGCATCGGCGTGCGCAAACTGATCGCAGTCATTGGCGACTCGGGCAATCTGGGCTCCATCGGCGTGCATCGCAGTGTCGGGTTCAGCAATGTGGGAGTGATCCAGTCATGCGGCTGGAAGTTTGAGCGCTGGCTGGATGTCGTGCTGATGGAGAAGTCGCTCGGGCTGGGAGACAGTGCTGCCCCAGGCACAGTTGCCCCACAATAGGGCAATGATCAAAAACAAGACCGTCGCCGTCTGGCTGAGTATTCTGGGCGGTGCTCTGGGCCTGCACCGCTTCTACCTCAAAGGCTTTTTCGACCCGCTGGGCTGGGCGCTGCCCATACCCACTGCATTGGGCCTGTACGGCATCGAAAGGATCAAGCGGTTTGGCGTGGACGATGGCCTGAGCTGGGTGCTGATTCCGCTCTTGGGGTTTACCGTGGCGGGTTGCGCGTTGACGGCAATTGTCTACGGGCTGATGGAACCACAGCGATGGAACGCCAAATTCAACCCGCTGCAGTCCGGCACCGAAGCAGCCGGCAATACCAACTGGCTGACGATAGGAGCCGTCGTGATGTCGCTGCTGGTGGGGTCCACTGCCCTCATCGCCAGCATTGCATTCAGTTTTCAGAGCTACTTTGAATACCAGATCGAAGAGTCGCGCAAGATTTCACAGTAATGGGGACATGGCGCCTGAAGCAGAACGTGACCCAAGCGATGTGGCTCAACAAAATTCATATCACTGGTGATATCAAATTGTACGGCTCAGGCTGCAAGAACATCGATTGTGGCCAAAAATGCGATTAAATCAGCCTCTAGCCCTCGTATTATATAGCTTTATTGCTATATATTAAGTAGCATCAAAAAATCTGGAGACTGATCCAGTAAAAGACCATCGCTACAAAGCCGCTGGCTGGAATTGTAAAAATCCAGGCCCAGACAATGTTGCCAGCCACGCCCCAACGCACCGCGCTGGCGCGCCGGGCCGAGCCGACACCGACGATCGCACCCGTGATCGTGTGCGTGGTCGAGACCGGAATACCCAGGCCGGTGGCGATGAACAGCGTGATGGCGCCTCCCGTTTCAGCGCAGAATCCGCCAACTGGTTTGAGCTTGGTGATTCTTTGCCCCATGGTTTTCACGATTCGCCAGCCGCCAAACATCGTGCCCGCCGCGATGGCAATGTAGCAACTGATAATCGTCCACATCGGCGGTGACTTGTCTTGGGCCGCGACATAGCCTGTGGCGATCAGCAGCATCCAGATGATGCCGATGGTTTTTTGCGCGTCGTTGCCGCCGTGCCCCAGACTGTAGGCACCGGCTGAGACCAATTGCAGCCGGCGAAACCAGCTGTCAACCCGCGACGGGGTGGTTTTGCGGAATATCCAGGCGACCAGCAACATCATGAGCGAGCCGAGCAAAAAGCCAAGCAGTGGTGACACAAAAATGAAGGCCACGGTGCGCATGATGCCGCTGGAAATCAGCGCGCTGGTGCCCGCCTTGGCGATCACCGCGCCCACAATGCCACCGATCAACGCATGCGACGAACTGCTGGGAATACCGTAGTACCAGGTGATCAGGTTCCAGGTCAGGGCCCCAATTAAAGCGCCAAACACCACGTGGGTGTCCACGATGCCGGGCTGCACGATGCCTTTCCCCACCGTCGCCGCGACGCTCAAGTGAAAGATGAAGATGGCGACGAAATTGAACGTTGCTGCAAACAGCACGGCCTGACCTGGCTTCAAAACACCGGTGGAAACGACGGTGGCGATGGAGTTGGCGGCATCATGAAAACCATTCATGAAATCGAATGCCAGCGCCAGAATCACCAGCATCACCACGACCCAAAGGGTCTCTTGCGCGATTGGCATCTGAATGGGCCCTTCAGCTGTTTTCGAGGACCACGCCCTCGATCAGGTTGGCCACGTCTTCGCACTTGTCGGTAATGGTTTCAAGCAGTTCGTAAATTGCCTTGAGCTTGATCACTTCGCGCACATCCGGCTCTTCGCGAAACAGCTTGCTCATGGCGGAGCGCATGACACGGTCGGCGTCAGACTCCAGGCGGTCAATTTCCTCGCAGGTTTTGAGAGCCGCCTCAGCCACTTTGGGGTCGGCAATTTTCTCCAGCAGATAGACGGCATCTTTCAGGCGTTCGCAGCACTTCACACTCAGGTCGGTGAGTCGTTTGATCTCATCGGTCATGTGCCGTACGTCATACAAGGCCATGGTTTCGGCGGAATCCTGAATCAGGTCCGCAACGTCGTCCATGGTGTTGATGAGCGAGTGAATCTGCTCCCGGTCAATCGGCGTGATAAAGGTCTTGTGCAGCGCCTTGTTGACCTCATGCGTGATGCGGTCGGCCGCACGTTCGGCGTTGTCCACATCACGGTTGTACTGCTCGCGCAGGTGCAAGTCACTGTAATTGGCCACCAGATGCGAGAAAGCCCGCGCCGCTTCCACAATGCGGTCCGCGTGCTGGTTGAACATCTCGAAAAAATTGCCTTCGCGCGGCATTAATTTGCCAAACAGCATGAGCCGCTCCTGGAATTATTTATGTCAATGACGTGACATTTTTATGAACTATGGGAGTGTACCCGCTGGGTTGCAGGCGGCTGTCGCATTCCAAGTCGCTCGGACATCTGGAATTCGTTGGATAAGGGCGAAAAAAAGCGGCCCGCAGGCCGCTTTTTTATTGGAGCAATCATGAAATCGAGTTCAAGCCGCCACTGCGTCCTTCACCGTATCCGCCATATCCGTATAGTCCTTCACCTTGTCAAAGTTCAGGTACTGGTAAACGGTGTCGCTGGCAGCAGTCAACACACCCATGTCGGCCATGTATTCGGCTTTGGTGGGGATGCGACCCAGTTTGGAGCAGATGGCGGCCAGTTCGGCGGAGCCCAGGTAGACATTGCTGTTTTTGCCCAGGCGATTGGGGAAGTTGCGGGTGGACGTGGAGAACACCGTCGCCCCTTCTTTCACCTGCGCCTGGTTGCCCATGCACAGGCTGCAGCCGGGCATTTCCATGCGGGCGCCAGCGCTGCCGAGCACGCCGTAGTGGCCTTCTTCAGTGAGTTGCTTGGCATCCATCTTGGTAGGTGGTGCCATCCAGAGTTTGACGGGGATGTCACGCTTGTTTTCGAGCAATTTACTTGCTGCGCGGAAATGGCCGATGTTGGTCATGCAACTGCCGATGAAGACTTCGTCGATCTTGGCGCCGGCCACGCCAGATAAAGTTTTAACATCGTCCGGGTCATTCGGGCAAGCAACGATCGGCTCGTGAATGTCGGCCAGGTCGATCTCGATCACGGCGGCATATTCGGCGTCGGCATCGCCCTGCAGAAGCTGTGGGTCGGCAAGCCAGGCTTCCATCGCCTTGATACGGCGGTTGATGGTGCGCACGTCTGAGTAGCCTGTGGCAATCATCCACTTCAGCATGGTGATGTTGCTGGTGATGTACTCAATGATCGGCTCTTTGTTCAGGTGCACGGTGCAACCACCCGCGCTGCGCTCGGCGGAGGCGTCGCTCAGTTCAAAGGCTTGTTCCACTTTCAAATCTGGCAGGCCTTCGATTTCAAGGATGCGGCCAGAAAAGATATTCTTCTTGCCCTGCTTGGCAACGGTCAACAGACCGGCCTTGATGGCGTAGAGCGGTATGGCGTTGACCAAATCGCGCAGCGTCACGCCGTTTTGCATCTTGCCCTTGAAGCGCACCAAAACGCTTTCAGGCATGTCCAGCGGCATCACACCGGTGGCTGCGCCAAACGCGACCAGGCCGGAGCCTGCGGGAAAGCTGATACCGATTGGGAAACGCGTGTGGCTGTCGCCGCCAGTGCCGACTGTGTCCGGCAAGAGCATGCGGTTGAGCCAGCTGTGGATGATGCCGTCGCCCGGGCGCAAAGGCACGCCGCCGCGCGTGCTGATGAAGTCGGGCAGCTCGTGGTGCATCTTCACATCCACCGGCTTGGGGTAAGCCGCCGTGTGACAGAAGGATTGCATTACCAGGTCGGCGCTGAAACCCAGGCAGGCCAAATCTTTGAGCTCGTCGCGCGTCATGGGGCCGGTCGTGTCCTGGCTGCCGACTGACGTCATTTTTGGCTCGCAATAGGTGCCAGGGCGAATGCCAGGCTGCTCGCCGTTGACCAAGGGCAAGCCGCAAGCGCGGCCAACCATCTTTTGCGCCAGCGTGAAACCACGGCCACTGTCGGCCGGGTTTTGCGGCAGGCGGAACAAGGTGGACGCAGGCAAGCCCAGCGCCCATCTCGCTTTGGCGGTCAGGCCCCGGCCAATGATGAGCGGAATGCGGCCGCCCGCTCTGACTTCGTCAAACAGCACTTCGCTCTTGACCGTGAACTCGGCAATCACCTTGCCATCCTTGAGTGCTTTGCCTTCGTACGGACGCAATTCAATCACGTCGCCCATGGCCATTTGGCTCACATCCAGCTCAATGGGCAACGCACCGGAATCTTCCATCGTGTTGTAGAAAATAGGTGCAATTTTGGTGCCAAGGCAAACCCCGCCAAAACGCTTGTTCGGGACATAGGGAATGTCCTCACCCGTGAACCACAAGACCGAGTTGGTCGCAGATTTCCGGCTGGAGCCCGTGCCCACCACATCACCCACGTAGGCCACCAAATGGCCTTCGGCTTTAAGGTCGTTGATGAATTTGATGGGGCCGCGTTTGCCGTCCTCTTCCGGTGTGACACCCGGGCGTGCGTTTTTGTGCATGGCCAGCGCGTGCAAGGGAATGTCCGGGCGGCTGAACGCATCAGGTGCAGGAGAAAGATCGTCAGTATTGATTTCGCCGGCAACTTTGAAGACTGTCAATGTCATGGACTGCGGCACTTCAGGGCGCGAGGTAAACCATTCGGCATCGGCCCAGCTCTGCAGCACTTCCTTGGCAAACGCATTTCCCTTGTCAGCCTTTTCCTTCACATCATGGAACTGGTCAAACATGAGCAGTGTTTTCTTCAGGCTGTCCGCCGCGACCTGGGCTACTGCCCTGCTGTCATCCGACAGCAAATCAACCAGCGGGCTGATGTTGTACCCGCCCAGCATGGTGCCGAGCAGGCCGGTGGCCCTTTCCCGGGAAATCAATGCGCACTTTTCAGTGCCGTGCGCGACCGCTGCCAGGTATGACGCCTTGACTTTGGCGGCGTCGTCCACCCCCGCCGGAACGCGGTGGGTGATCAATTCGACCAAATTGCTCTCTTCACCTGTTGGCGGTGCCTTGAGCAGCTCGATCAGGTCGCCAGTCTGCGTGGCGGACAAAGGCAGCGGTGGAATGCCAACTGCGGCGCGTTCTGCCACGTGGGCGCGGTAAGTTTGCAAAAATGGGTTAGACATGGGTTTACTCCTTTTCAGTATCAAAAATCGCTTGGACGCCGTGAGGTATTCGACTCGGTCTTTATTTGGCGGGTGTTGGCGCCGACGCGGCTGATGAGGCAGCGGCTGCCAAACCCGCTGCAGCTGCCGACGCAGCATCCACTGCGGCTGGCGCCGGAGCGTCCAGCACACTGGCTGGCGGGTTCTTCAGCATCGCCTCCTCAACTGCCACCTGCGCCGGACTCATACAGGCGTCCGCCAGGCGCTGACCCAGCTTCTGGTTCATCAGCATCGACTTGTTGGCCAGCTGCAACCAGACGGCTCCCGCCTTCTTGTCTTCAAGACGGATCGCACCGGTTGTGGTTGCTACTGGGAACATCCGGAACTTCAAGTTCTTAACTTGCACATTGAAATAACCCGGCGACTTGGGATCTGGCGTCAACGTGACAAAAGCACCCAGCTCACAGGGTAGTTTTCCCTGGTAAACCCGCTCTGCAATTGCCAACTCATCAGGCGTCAACGCATCGTCGGCGGCCTGTATGCCGGTGGCCATTTGAGTCGCCTTGCTTTTCGCTTCGACCCGGCTCGCTGACGGTTTGGGGACAGGCTTCTTTGCGGTGCTATTTTGCGCCGGAGTTGTTGTTTGCGCGTACAGCCCAACCGGCATCATCAGGGCCAGTGCGCAGGCCATCGCAACGGTGGGCTTAAAAATAGTTTTCATGAAAGGATCCTGTAATTCGTCTGTTCAATGACCATCGGGCAAGAAAAAGTGCCGCACGGTTGACGGCATGGTCCGACCCGACTGGTGCGCGCGCTCAAGCACCTGCCAGAAGTACCTGTAACTCGCGCGGTCATGCAGGCGTCCCGCGAAACTAATGGGCGCCCAGCTTGCCCTCTGCGCAGCCAGCACCAATTCTGCGGCCTCCTCAACTTCAGGCGCGCTGGGTGCAAAGGCTTCCAGAATCGGGCGAATCTGGTTGGGGTGGATGCTCCACATGCGGGTGAATCCGAACTCCAGGGCTGCGCGGCGGGCTGACGACTGCATTGCCGCTACATCGCTGAATTCAGTCACCACACAGTGTGAAGGCACCTTGCCAGAAGCGTGGCAGGCCGAAGCAATTTCAAGCTTGGCGCGCGTTACCAGGGGATGCGAGAACTGGCCAAGGCTCCGCGCCTGAGCGGCGGCATTGGAATCCATGGCACTGGCTGGAATTGCGCCACCATGGGCCGAAACAAAATCCATCAAGCCAAAACTCAGCGACAGCACGCGCGGGTGCGCAGCAATGGCAAAAGCCTGATGCACCGCCCCCGGGGATTCGATCAGCACGTGCAGCGGCAAGGGGTTGGTGCGGCCCAACTTGAGCGAGGCAGCGTCCACCGCGCGAACCGCCGCGTCAACATCCGCCACATTTTCGACCTTGGGGATCATCAAGTGGCAAAGAATGCTGCCAGCGCCGCCCACAATGGTGGACACGTCGCCGGCGAAGGCAGGGTGGTCTACCGGGTGAACCCGCGCGGCGATGCGTGGCGCGATGGAATGGGCCACGCCATACGCCTGGTTGGCCAGCGCCACCACCATCTCGGCGTGCGCGGCCTCGCCACCCACCGGCGCGCCGTCTTCACAGTCCAGCGAGACATCGAACACACAAGTGCCAAACTCTTCCGACATGGCGGCCTGCAATTCCAGGCTCTTTCTCATGCGCGCTTCGACGCCGCTGTAATGGTCGCAGACCGGCAAAAAACCGGCTGCGGCCTGTGCGCCCAGAAGAATTTCGCGCGGCTGCATGAATTGTTCCGTGGCCAAAAATTACAACAGATGAACCACGCCAGCCTGCTCGTCCTGCAATTCCTTGAGCGTCTTGTTGATGCAGCCCTGGCTGAATTCGTCAATCGCCAAGCCTTCAACCGGCTTGTATTCGCCGCCTTCGCAGGTCACGGCAAAACCGAACATGGTGTCTTTGGGAATGCCGTATTGGCCATCTGACGGAATGCCCATCGTCACCCATTTGCCATTGGTGCCCAGCGCCCAGTCGCGCATGTGGTCGATGGCGGCATTGGCAGCCGATGCAGCGGATGAAACACCCCGCGCTTCAATAATGGCAGCGCCGCGTTTGCCGACCGTGGGCAGGAAGGTGTTGGCATTCCAGTCGTGGTCGTTGATCATGTCCTTCACGCTAGCACCGGCAATGGTGGCAAAGCGGTAGTCGGGGTACATGCTGGGCGAATGGTTGCCCCACACCACCAGTTTTTCAATGTCCGCCACGGCCTTGCCGGTTTTGCTGGCGAGCTGTGAAAGCGCGCGGTTGTGGTCCAGGCGCAGCATCGCCGTAAAGTTTTTGCGTGGCAGGTCGGGCGCGCTTTTCATGGCGATCCACGCATTGGTGTTGGCCGGGTTGCCGACCACCAGCACCTTGACATTGCGGCTGGCCACGGCATTCAGGGCCTTGCCCTGCGCTGTGAAAATCTGTGCATTCGCGGCCAGCAGGTCGGCACGTTCCATGCCGGGGCCGCGCGGGCGCGAGCCAATCAGCAAGGCGTAATCAACGTCCTTGAAAGCTGTCATCGGGTCACCGTGGGCTTCCATGCCAACGAGCAATGGGAACGCACAGTCCTGCAACTCCATCATGACGCCCTTGAGCGCCTTTTGCGGACCTTCCACCGGCACTTCCAGCAGGCTCAGGATTACAGGCTGGTCTTTACCCAACATTTCGCCAGAAGCAATGCGAAACAGGATCGCGTAACCGATCTGGCCAGCAGCGCCGGTAACTGCAACACGGACAGGCTTTTTATTCATGGGAAAGGCTCCGAAAAGTAAGGTGGTACGGTGGTAAGGTTGAACGGTGCAGCGCGTTTAAGCTGTGCGCTCACTCCTCAAAAAACACCAGAGTTTACCCGCGAAAGACGTGGCGCGTCAATTTGTCTTATGTCTTATATAAGATATGATTGCGACTTCAATCCACCGACAATCATGAGTTCACAGCCCGCCACTCTTGCCGATCGCCTGGCCAATCCGCCTGATCCCGCTCAGGCAGCAAACAGCATGGCAACGCCGTCGTTTAGCCCGCTCTACCGGCAAATCAAGGGCTTGATTCTTCAGAGCCTGCTGGCCGGTGAATGGAAACCAGGCGAGTCAATTCCCAGCGAGATGGATCTGGCGACCCGGTTTCGCGTAAGCCAGGGCACCGTTCGAAAGGCGGTTGACGAACTCGCGGCAGAGAATTTGCTGGTGCGGCGCCAGGGAAAAGGCACCTATGTTGCGACGCACGCAGAGCAGCATGTTCAATACCGCTTTTTGAAGTTGATGCCTGACGAGGGTGACACCAGCACTGAGGGGCCGGCGCAACGGGAAATCATCGATTGCAAACGGCTGCGTGCCTCAAGTGAAGTCGCCCGCTCGCTGGGTCTGCGCACTGGCGACAGCGTGTTGCAGGTCAGGCGGGTGCTCTCATTTGCAAAGCGCCCCACCATTCTGGAGGACTTGTGGTTGCCAGGGGGGCCATTCAAGGGCCTGACAGCCGAGCGCTTGAGCGAATACCACGGCCCGATGTATGCATTGTTTGAAACCGAGTTTGGCGTGCGCATGGTGCGGGCAATTGAAAAAATTCGCGCAGTGATGCCCGATACCGATCAATGTCAACTTTTGAAAATTTCTCGTGAAACCCCTCTCTTGAGCGTGGAACGGATCGCGTTCACTTACAACGACGCGCCGATGGAGATGCGACGCGGCCTCTATCTGACCGACACACACCACTATCGAAACGAGCTGAACTGACAACTTATTTTGACGGGTATTTTGCAAGTCAGCCGCCAGCTTGCTGCATTGCAATAGAATTTTGGTTTTCTGAAGTTCAAATAATTACAACCCTGTTACTTTCTGGAAAACCTAAATGACCGACTTGGCAACCCCAACGCGTCCCAAACGACCCGAATACCGCAACATCAACGTTTTCAAAGACTTGCCGTCGTACCGGCTGCCGCCAGCGGGAATCGTTTCAATATTGCATCGCATCAGCGGCTTCATCATGTTTTTGTTGCTGCCGTTCATCATCTGGATGTTTGATGTGTCTGTCTCCAGCGAAATATCCTTTGCCAAATTTACCAGCGCCTTCAATGCTGGCATTGGCCTTGCGCCCGGATGGTTCATGAAATTGGTCGCACTGGCCTTGATTTGGGCCTATCTTCACCACTTCATCGCCGGATTGCGCCACCTCTGGATGGACATCAGCCATGCCGCAGTCACTAAGGAGTTTGGCAATAGCTCAGCCCTTGTGACGCTGGCGTTGAGCGTTGGCCTGACCGTCATTCTGGGTGCAAAGCTGTTTGGCTTGTACTGAACCAGTTCACAAAAAGGAATTGAAATGGCAGTGAATTACGGTACCAAGCGCATCGTTGTGGGCGCACATTATGGTTTGCGCGACTGGCTGGCCCAGCGCGTTACGGCGGGCTTGATGGCGTTGTTCACTTTGGCCGTGTTGGCCCAAGTGCTGCTTTCAAAAGGACCCATTGGGTACGACAAGTGGGCCGGTATTTTCTCGTCCCAATGGATGAAGGTCCTGACCTTCACCGTCATCCTGGCGCTGGTGTATCACATTTGGGTCGGCATGCGCGACATCTGGATGGACTACGTCACGCAAGCCGTCTGGTTGCGTCTTTGCCTGCAGATTTTCTCCATCGTGTGGCTGGTTGGCTGCGCGGGTTGGGCCATACAGGTGCTGTGGCGCCTCTGATTTCGTTCAAGCTGCAACCCACCCCTAATTCGAGGCATTGATTCATGAGCTATTCCGTTGCCAAGCGCAAATTTGACGTCGTTATTGTTGGTGCCGGTGGCTCCGGCATGCGCGCCTCCCTTCAACTTGCCCGTGCCGGACTGAACGTTGCCGTGCTCACCAAGGTTTTCCCGACCCGCTCGCACACCGTCGCTGCACAAGGCGGCATTGGCGCATCCCTGGGCAATATGAATGAGGACAATTGGCACTACCATTTTTACGATACGGTCAAAGGCTCGGACTGGCTTGGCGATCAGGACGCCATTGAATACATGTGCCGCGAAGCGCCCAATGTGGTTTATGACCTGGAACACATGGGCATGCCGTTCGACCGCAACCCGGACGGCACCATTTACCAGCGTCCGTTTGGCGGTCACACCGCCAACTACGGCGAAAAGGCGGTTGAACGCGCCTGTGCCGCTGCTGACCGTACCGGGCACGCGATGTTGCACACGCTTTACCAGCAAAACGTTCAGGCAAAAACCAGCTTCTTTGTTGAATGGCTGGCCATGGACTTGATTCGCGACGCTGATGGAGACGTCGTCGGCGTCACCGCGCTGGAAATGGAAACCGGCGACGTGCACATTCTGGAAGCCAAAACCACGTTGCTGGCCACTGGTGGCGCGGGCCGCATCTTTGCGGCCAGCACCAACGCCTTCATCAACACGGGTGACGGCCTGGGCATGGCGGCGCGTGCCGGCATACCGTTGGAAGACATGGAGTTTTGGCAGTTTCATCCGACCGGCGTGGCCGGTGCTGGTGTTTTGCTCACCGAAGGTTGCCGCGGCGAAGGCGCGATCCTGCGCAATGGCAATGGCGAGCGCTTTATGGAGCGCTATGCGCCCACCTTGAAAGACCTTGCTCCAAGAGACTTCGTGTCTCGCTGCATGGACCAGGAGATCAAGGAAGGCCGTGGCTGCGGGCCCCTGAAGGACTACATCAATCTGGACATGACACATCTGGGTGCCGACACCATCTTGAAGCGCTTGCCTTCGGTGTTCGAGATTGGCCATAACTTCGCCAACGTTGACATCACCAAAGAGCCGATTCCTGTAGTCCCGACCATCCACTACCAGATGGGCGGCATTCCGACCAATATTCACGGGCAGGTTGTGACGCAAGACGCTGCCAACCAGAGCGTTGTGGTGAACGGCCTGTACGCGGTCGGTGAGTGCTCCTGCGTGAGCGTCCATGGAGCCAACCGACTGGGTACCAACTCGCTGCTGGACCTGCTTGTATTTGGGCGGGCCGCTGGCAACCACATCGTCGAGTTCAACAACAAGACCAAACTGCATAAGGCCCTGCCTGCAACGGCTGCCGACATGACGCTGGCCCGCCTGGAGCGGCTGGACAACGCCACTGATGGTGAGTACGCGCAGGACGTTGCCAACGACATCCGCGCTGCCATGCAACAACATGCGGGCGTGTTCCGGACCCAGGCGACCATGGACGAAGGCGTCACGAAGATTGCGGCACTGCGCAAGCGCGTGAACAACATCAATCTCAAGGACAAGTCGCGCGTCTTCAACACGGCACGTATCGAAGCCCTCGAGGTTGAGAACCTGATTGAAGCCGCAGAGGCAACCATCGTATCCGCTGCCGCACGGCATGAAAGCCGCGGCGCCCATTCTGTGGATGATTACGCCGACAGCCCCAAGTACCCCAATGGCCGCAACGATGACGAGTGGCACAAGCACACACTGTGGCACAGCGACGGCAACCGGCTCAGCTACAAGCCCGTACAGATGAAGCCACTGACGGTTGAAAGCGTCCCCCTTAAAACCCGAACGTTCTAATCGACGCGCCAGGCCATCACGCCCACCATTCAGCGAGCTCAACCCATGACCAAACGCACTTTTTCCATCTACCGTTATGACCCGGACAAGGACGCCAAGCCGTACATGCAGAATATTGACGTCGAGCTTGACGGCAGTGAGCGGATGCTGCTGGATGCGCTTATGAAGCTCAAGGCGATTGACCCGGCGATTTCTTTTCGCCGCTCCTGCCGCGAAGGCGTCTGTGGTTCGGACGCGATGAACATCAACGGCAAGAACGGACTGGCTTGCCTGACCAACATGCGCACGCTGACAGGCACCATCATTTTGAAGCCATTGCCCGGCTTGCCAGTGATCCGCGACTTGATCGTGGACATGACGCAGTTCTTCAAACAGTACAACTCCATCAAGCCGTACCTCATCAACGACACTATTCCTCCGGAGAAGGAGCGCTTGCAGAGCCCGGAAGAACGCGAGGAGCTCAATGGCCTGTACGAGTGCATTCTGTGCGCATCCTGCTCAACGGCCTGTCCCAGTTTTTGGTGGAACCCCGACAAGTTCGTGGGGCCAGCCGGCCTGCTGCAGGCGTATCGATTCATTGCCGACAGCCGTGACCAGGCAACTGCCGAGCGCCTTGACAATCTGGAAGACCCCTACCGCCTGTTCCGCTGCCACACCATCATGAACTGTGTGGACGTATGCCCTAAAGGGTTGAACCCGACCAAGGCGATTGGCAAGATCAAGGAAATGATGGTCTTGCGCACCGTCTGATATGGCCCCCACGCTTGTCACTTCGTGTACTGCGCTGCCCCCCGAGGGGGCTAATTTCCCTAGGGGCGGCCCGTCGGGGAAATTGGCCCCCGCGCTTGCTGATGCGCTGATCGATGAACGGAGCTTGAGCAAACTCAAATGGCGCTGCCGCCGCGGTTTGCTGGAGAACGACCTTTTCATCGAGCGGTTTTTCAGGCGCTTTGAGAGCGTGTTGACGGGCCGGCAAGCACAGGCACTGAGCGCCCTGATGGACCTGAGTGACAATGATTTGCTGGATTTACATCTGACCCGCAAGGAAATTTCGGTTGTCAGTCCTGCACTGGACACTGACGATGTGAATGGAGTTTTGAGTATGTTGAGAGCAACGCGTTGAAAGGCAAAAAATGAAATTAGCGGATAACAAAGCCACCCTGTCCTTCAGCAATGGCAGCCCCAGTGTCGAAATGCCGGTTTACAAAGGCAGCATGGGTCCGGATGTCGTCGACATTCGAAAGCTCTATGCCCAAACCGGCATGTTCACTTGCGATCCGGGCTTTCTGTCGACGGCAGCCTGCCAGTCGGCGATTACCTTCATTGATGGCGACAAGGGTGAATTACTGTACCGTGGGTACCCGATTGAGCAACTCGCCACCAACTGCGACTACATGGAAACCTGCCACCTGTTGCTTTACGGCCAGCTGCCCAACGCAGAAGGCAAGGCGAAATTCAGCCGTCTGGTTTCAATGCACACGATGGTCAACGAGCAGATGCAGTTTTTCCTGCGTGGGTTTCGTCGCGACGCGCACCCTATGGCGATCATGACGGGCCTGGTTGGCGCGCTGTCGGCGTTCTACCACGACAGTACCGATATCAACAACCCGGAACACCGCGAGATCGCCGCAATTCGCCTGATCGCCAAAATGCCCACGCTGGTGGCCATGGCTTACAAGTACACCGTGGGCCAGCCCTACATGTACCCGCGCAACGACTTGAGCTACGCCGGCAATTTCCTGCACATGATGTTTGCCACGCCGTGCGAGGAGTACAAAGTCAGCCCGGTCCTGGAACGCGCGGTGGATCGTATCTTCACGCTGCACGCCGACCACGAACAAAATGCTTCGACCTCGACGGTGCGTTTGTGTGGTTCGTCAGGTACCAACCCTTTCGCGGCCATCGCTGCG
>JANMCB010000327.1:0-14134 GCA_031360805.1 Rhodoferax sp. | reverse complement strand
GCCTGCAAGCCACCGAGCTGGACCGCGCCCGCGACATCTGGAACCGCAAATTCGGCGAGGTCGCGCAAGACGCCAAAGAGCGCGGCAAGCAAATGCGCTTTTTCGCATCGCGTGGGTTCAGCGGGGATGTGATCCGCAAGGTGATGGCGGGGTCGCCGCACGACGAGTGATGGGTTCAGGCGCCAGCGCGCTTGCGACAAACCGCTGCCGCGACTCCGAGGAGACGCGCAAGTTCTACAACGACTTCCTGGGATTGCCGCTGGTCAATGCATTCCAGATTTCCGAGACCAAAAGCGGCCGCGCCACCCACACGCTGCATTCTTTTTACCAGATGGATGACGGCTCCTGCCTGGCGTTTTTCGAAGCGCCCGACATGGCCTTCAGCTTCAAGACACAACATGATTTTGACCTGCACATTGCGCTGGAAGTGACGCAGGACGACCTGCACACAATGTTTGCCAAAGGCAAGGCGGCCGGCATCGAGACGCGTGGCATCTCAGACCACGGCTTCATTGACTCGATCTATTTTCGCGACCCCAACGGCTATGTGATCGAGCTCACCGCCAAACGCCCCGATCATGACGAAGCCGTGACCAAAGCGGTGTTGACGGCGCGCGACAAACTCAATGAGTGGCAGAAGACCAAGCCTGCTGCAGTGGCGGCTTGATCCTCGTTCGGTGTGTGTTGCGTGCCGCTGCCCGCCCAGCACGGCGACGGCGCAATGTGCGGCGGTTTTGGCGTGAAAGCACGCGCGACTCGAAAAATGTGTGCGACGCGGTGGTCGCTCATTTTTTGAGATAACCGACAGATCGCTTCCACGCGCCTTCCACACCAAATCCCGGTCACATTGCGCCATCACCGCACTGCGCGGGCAGCTACTGTGGTTGACGGCATTGCAGGAACGCGGAATTTTGGTTTTTCCCGCCAAATGGGAGATACTGAAACCACTCGGTTGAGTTTTGAACTTACCCGCAGAAGAATCAACTCGGATTTTCAACTGCGGGGTTTGGCGCTACTTTTAATTGAGCAAACTATTTATTTAGGACGAATAAAATGGCGAGAGTTGCAGTTGAAGTTGCCAGAATATCCCGTGGCGATCTACGGTCAACATCGAGTTAGACCTTAGAGAATACTGCAATGACTCCCGAGGTAACTTTGATATTTGTCGACGGTGAGAATCTCACCATGCGCTACCAAGAAATGGTACGTGCTGGCCGAGTTCCTGCACCAGACAACGTACACATACCGGATTGCTTCATTTGGAACCAGAGGGTGCTTGACGATCACATCTGGAACCTCAAGCGCATCTCTTATTACACGAGTGTCACAGGGGACGACGACCAAGTAAGACAGGTACGAGACCGAATTGCCTCAGTGATGTTTAGATGCAAAACAGCAACAATTGCGGGCCCGCTATCACCAAGCTTCACCACCCGTGATGGTCAAATCGTTCCGTACGTCCGAAAGAAGTCCCAGCGAAGTCGTAAGGAGAGCATATGTGACATCGCGATCGCGGTAGACGTTATGCGGGCGTGCTATCGGGATCACGCCGGAATTATTTGGCTGTTCAGTGGCGATGGGGACTTTATGTCCCTTCTCAACGAAGTTGTTCACAGCGGCAAAGCCGCTTACGTTTCTGCATTGTCATCGGGACTCAATGAAGACATTCGACTGTATGTAGACGAGTTCAGACTGCTCGATAAGTACTTCTTCGTTCCCGAAACGTTGTCAGCATTCGAACCTTTGAGCCCAACCACAGTGCCACCCTGAATCACGCTAAAGTGCAGCTCGCTTCGCGAAATTCGTCTAACCACTTCCTCGAGCGGACAAAATCCGGGGTACCGGTTTTTGCCGCTCATGTCGAACGTTGAATGCCAATGCGGCTCGCCCATGACCACTGACATCCAGTTCATTTCAGCGACGCCCACCCTTGCTTCCCTCGATATCGAGCGCTCGGTCGAGTTCTTTTGCTCGCGTCTGGGTTTCGGCAAGGTTTTCTGTGAGCCGGGCGTTTATGGGGTCGTGTCTCGTGGTGCTGTCCACATTCATTTCTGGGCTTGCAGTGAGCGGCACATTGCAGAAAATACAAGCTGCAGGATTCGGGTTCAGGGTGTCCATGAGCTGTTTTCAAAGTGTGTGGCTTTTGGCATCGTCCACCCGAACGCGCCGCTCCAGGCCAAGCCCTGGGGCACGAAAGAGTTTGGCGTACTGGATCCTGATGGAAACCTCATTACCTTCGCCGAATGGGATGGCGCCTGACTGTTTTCTCAGCCCTTCGCAACGGGAGCATGCACATTGCCCGGTCGCCGCGCGGACGTTCAGATATTGACAGCGCGAATTCGAAGCGTCAGCCAGTCTTCGACAAGTCCGTCACACCAGCCAACAGCGCGGCATCCGCGCGCATCTTGAATTTGGCCACGCGGTGGGTGAGCGTGTACGGCAACGAAATTGACAAAGGCCACACAGCGCAGGGCGTTACGCCCGCCGACGCAAATGTCAAGGTAGAGTATGCTACATTATAAATAGCAAACTATCTATATAATGCGAAGGCTATAAGCCAATTTGATCATCTTTTTGGCTAAAACCGTACGTTTTTACCCTCAATAAACCCAAATTGGGTATATTGAGGCGGTTTTGTCAAAAATGGGGCTACAGACCCAGCATCAGTTTCAGGTTCTGCACGGCCGCGCCACTGGCGCCTTTGCCTAAATTGTCCAGCTTGGCGATCAGCACCGCGTGGCGAAAGCCGTCGGTGGCGCCGTGGTTGGCGAACACGCGCAGTTCCATTTTGTTGGTGTTTTCAAGGCCGAGCGGGTCAATTTTGGTGACGTCACCGGTTGGCACGACGCTTACCCATTCACTGCCCGCGTAGTGTTTGGCCAGGGCGTCATGCAGGTCCTGGGCGGTCGGTTTGCCGGGCAGGCAATCGAGGTCCAGCGGCAGTTGCACCAGCATGCCTTGGGCGAAGTTGCCAACGGCGGGGATGAAAACCGGGCGGCGCGTGAGGCCGGTGTACTTCATGATCTCGGGCAAGTGCTTGTGCTTCAGGCCCAGTGCGTAAATCTCGAACGCCGGGGCTTGGCCTTTTTCGTAAGCCTCGATCATGCTGCGCCCGCCGCCGCTGTAGCCGCTGATCGACGGCAGCGTGAGCGGGTGGTCGCGCGGGATGAGGCCAGCGTCGACCAGCGGGCGGATCAGCGCGATGGCGCCTGTGGCGTAGCAGCCGGGGTTGCCCACGCGCTGGGCGTTTTTAACGGCCTGGGCATGCTGCGCGTTAAGCTCGGGGAAGCCAAACACCCAGCCCGGCGCGGTGCGGTGGGCGGTGGAGGCGTCGATGATTTTCGGCCCCGGCTTGCCAGTGGTTTTGGCAATATGGTCAATCATCGCAACCGATTCAATAGCGGCTTCGTCATGCAGGCAGAGCACCACCAAATCGACCTGTGACATCAGCGCGCGCTTGGCGGCAGCGTCTTTGCGCAGCTCGGGCGCGATGCTGACGACCTGCACGGCGGGCATGGCTTGCAGCCGCTCGCGGATTTGCAGGCCAGTGGTGCCGGCCTCGCCGTCAATGAAGATCTTGGGCATGGTGCTCTTTCGTGAACGTTTTCAATATTGCACTGTAAGGTGGATCAAAGATTGGTGCGTTGCAGCATGATACATTCATGGGTTAATCAGGTCCATGCCAAATGTGCCCGGGACTGATGCTCTGTTTGAAGTCCTCAGCCCAGTCAATCAGCCGCTTTGCGTCACTCTCTAGAGATACCACATGAAAATTCACGAATACCAAGGCAAGGAAATCTTGCGCCAGTTCGGCATTCCCACGCCGCGCGGCATTTCCGCTTTTACCGTGCAGGAGGCCGTTGAAGCGGCTCAAAAACTCGGCGGCCCGGTGTGGGTGGTCAAAGCGCAGATTCATGCGGGCGGCAGGGGCAAGGGCGGCGGCGTGAAGCTGGCGCGCTCGATTGAAGAAGTGAAGAAGCTCGCGGGCGAGATTCTGGGCATGCAACTGGTCACGCACCAGACCGGGCCGCTGGGCCAAAAAGTACGCCGCTTGCTGATTGAAGATGGTGCCGACATCAAAAA
The DNA here is from genome assembly GCA_031360805.1 of Rhodoferax sp. GTDB lineage: Bacteria > Pseudomonadota > Gammaproteobacteria > Burkholderiales > Burkholderiaceae_C > JANYCG01. The sequence goes on along the minus strand of JANMCB010000327.1, from coordinate 10,051 downwards.
AGAGTATTACGTCTCTGCCGTGACGGATCGCGCCTCGCAGCGCGTGGCGTTCATCGTGTCAAGCGAAGGCGGCATGGACATCGAGGGCGTTGCGCACGACACGCCCGAGAAAATCATCACCGAAATCGTTGACCCGGCCCTCGGACTGACCGACGCGCAGGGCAAGAAGCTGTCTGACGCGATTGGCGTACCTGCGGGCTCCACGGCGCAATGTGTGGACGTGCTGCAAAAGCTGTACAAAACCTACATGGACACGGATGCGTCCCTGGTCGAAATCAATCCGCTCATTCTTGAAGGCAACGGAAACATCAAGGCGCTGGACGCGAAGTTCAATTTCGACGCCAATGCGCTGTTCCGCCACCCCGAAATCGTGGCCTACCGCGACCTGGACGAAGAAGACCCGGCCGAAGTCGAAGCCAGCAAGTTTGACCTGGCCTACATCAGCCTGGACGGCAATATCGGCTGTTTGGTGAACGGCGCAGGCCTGGCGATGGCGACGATGGACACCATCAAGCTTTTCGGCGCAGAGCCTGCCAATTTCCTGGACGTGGGCGGTGGTGCGACACCAGAAAAGGTCACCGAAGCTTTCAAGATCATGCTGAAAAACAAGAAGGTGAAGGCCATTTTGGTCAACATCTTCGGCGGCATCATGAAGTGCGACACGATTGCCACTGGCGTGATCACTGCCTGCAAGGCGACAAACTTGAGCGTGCCGCTGGTCGTGCGCATGAAGGGCACCAACGAAGAGCTGGGCAAGAAAATGCTGGCCGAGAGCGGCCTGCCGATCATCAGCGCCGACAGCATGGCCGAAGCGGCTCAAAAAGTGGTTGCGGCCCTCAAAGCGTAAGGAAAAAGCATGTCCATCCTGATCAACAAAAATACCCGCGTCATCACCCAAGGCATTACCGGAAAGACCGGCCAGTTCCACACCGAGAAGTGCCAGGAGTACGCGAACGGCAAAAATTGTTTCGTCGCCGGCGTGAACCCGAAAAAAGCCGGCGAGTCTATTTTTGGCATTCCAATTTATGCGTCAGTCAAAGAAGCGGCTGGCCAAACCGGTGCCACGGTCAGCGTCATTTACGTGCCGCCAGCGGGCGCTGCCGCTGCGATTTGGGAGGCAGTGGAAGCCAATCTGGACCTGGCGATCTGCATCACTGAAGGCATTCCCGTGCGCGACATGCTGGAAGTGCGCAACAAAATGAGGGCGAAAGAAGCCGCTGGCGGCAAACAAACGCTGCTGCTCGGACCGAACTGCCCTGGCTTGATCACGCCAGACGAGATCAAAATCGGCATCATGCCCGGGCACATCCACCGCAAAGGCCGCATTGGCGTGGTGAGCCGCTCAGGCACGCTCACTTATGAAGCGGTGGGCCAATTGACCGAAATCGGTTTGGGTCAGTCCAGCGCCGTTGGCATTGGCGGCGACCCGATCAACGGCTTGAAGCACATCGACGTGATGCGCATGTTCAATGACGATCCAGAGACGGATGCGGTCATCATGATCGGCGAAATTGGCGGCCCTGATGAAGCCGAGGCTGCGCGCTGGTGCAAAGCCAACATGAAAAAGCCGATCGTGGGCTTCATTGCGGGCGTCACTGCGCCACCCGGCAAGCGCATGGGCCACGCCGGCGCGTTGATTTCGGGCGGATCTGACACGGCAGACGCCAAACTGGCGGTGATGGAAGAATGCGGCTTCAAAGTGACCCGCAACCCCTCAGAGATGGCCAAGTTGCTCAAGGCTTTGCTGTAAGCGAAACTACGCAGTGACTTCGCCAGAAGGCGTGGTTAAACTGCCTGCTTGGAAAAAAACGCTTCACGGGAGGCGTTTTTTTGTTTCATAGATTGGAGATAGTCAATGTTTTTTGGCCTTGATTTGAGTTCTGCTGCGGTATGGAGTGCCTTCGGCGCCATCATGCTGGCCAATATCATCCTGTCCGGCGACAACGCAGTGGTGATTGCAATGGCTGCACGCTCACTCAAGCCCGAACAGCAGGGCAAGGCCATTTTTTGGGGATCAGCCGCCGCCATCGTGATGCGGATCATTCTGACCATCGTTGCGATCCAGTTGTTGGCACTGCCGTACCTCAAGCTGATTGGTGCAATCTTGCTTGTCTACATCGGGGTGACGTTGTTGATGCAGGAGGACGAGGGCGAGGGTGAGGCCAAGGAAATCGGCAGCATGGCTGCGGCGATCCGTACTATTTTGATCGCCGACCTGGTCATGAGCCTGGACAACGTCCTGGCGGTTGCGGCTGCAGCCAAGGGCAATCTGCCGCTGCTCATCCTGGGCCTGGTCGTGAGCATTCCTCTGATCATCTTTGGTTCGACCCTGCTGCTCAAAGTAATGGAGCGTTTTCCCATCATCATCACAATCGGGGCTGCCTTGTTGGGATTTCTGGCCGGTGAAATGCTTCTGACGGACCCTGCTGTCATTGGCTGGTTTGGCAAAATGAGCGATACAGCCATTACGTTGGCGGGCGTGGTGGGGGCTGTATTGGTGGTGGCGCTTGGCAAGGTCCTGGGACAACAAGCTGAAACGAAACGCGCACATTGACGACGCGGGTCACCAAGTCCGAACATTGCCTGCAGGATTCCTGTTTGGCTGTTTCGCAAAAAAACGACAAGGCGGTATGAACAAGTCACTTGTCGGCGAAGGCGCTGTCTGCTAACGTTGAGCACCTTTGTTACACCCATGGAAGTGGCGTGGATGGGTGATATCCGCTGGCCAAATCCGGGCTGGTGATTGCAGTTTGGATGGGACGTGGCAAAAGATTCATTCACCGGGCGAGGTCGATTTTGGCGTACCGATTGGTTTGCCGGCTTGGCCGTCGTCGTCGCCGTGCTGGTGTTTCATTCGACCACCGACTTTTTCGGTGCGTTGGAGAGGCGTTTTTACGACTTTGCCAGCAGTAGCAGCAGCCGTCAGCCGTCAGACCGGATTGCGGTTATCGCCATTGATGACCAGAGCATCGCCAACATTGGCCGCTGGCCTTGGCCGCGTGACGTGCATGCCCGGCTGATTGACCAGCTCTCAGCCGCAAAGGCGAAAACCATAGTTCACACTGCGTTCTTTTTCGAGCCGCAAGTGGATCGCGGACTGAGTTTCATCCGCAGAATGAAAGACGTTTTGGCCGCCCCGTCGGCCAGCGCGACGGTTGAATTCATTGCCGGGCAGCAAACTACGAATCAGCAACTGGCCAAGGTCATTTCGGAGGCGGAGCAGGCATTGGATACAGACGCAATTCTGGCCGCCAGCATGAAAGGTGCTGGCAATGTACTGATCCCGTCCGTTTTCGTCGTGGGTGAGCCCCAGGGCAAAGCAGACAGCCCGCTGCCAGCCTTTGCGTTGAAAAGCGCACTGGACGAAACCAAGGGCTTCTCTACGCCCGCCATCAAGGGTCAACAACCGATTGAAAGCATTGGCACGGCGGCTGCAGGCATTGGGCATCTCAACCAATTGCAGGATGTCGATGGTGCGGTTCGCCATGAGCCGCTTTTGATCAATTACTACGGCAAGGCGGTTCCGTCCATGGCTTTGCTTGCGGCGGTGAACAGCCTGAATCTCACCACTGCGGACATCAAACTGAATCCAGGTGATTCGGTCATGGTCGGTAAGTTAAAAGTCAAGACTGATGAGGCTGCACTGATGCTGCCCCAGTTCTACAAGGGCCGGGACGGCAAGCCAGCTTTTGCAGTGGATTCGTTTTATGACGTCCTGAGCGGCAAGATTCCAGCCACAAAGTATGCTGACAAGATTGTCATCATCGGCGCGACGGCAGCTGGTGTTGGCACTCTGTTTCCAGTGCCGGGCCACACTGGATTGTCGCCCGCTGAAACCATTGCGCACATCACATCCAGCATTTTGAGTGAGCACGTCATTGTGCAGCCGAATTGGGCGGTTTGGGCTACGCTGGCCGTGTTCCTGCTGGTTTGTGCTTACATCATCGCAGCGCTGCCGCGCCTGTCGGCGGGAATGGCTGCCGGCATCACGCTGGCTATTTTCGTGGCGCTTCTGGCAACGGAGTATGGGCTGTTGTCCAGCGCCGCGATGTGGCTCAAGTTGGTGTTTCCAGCGGCTTTGCTGGTTTTGGGACATTTGGCCTTGACCACCAAGCGCTTCCTGATGACCGAGGCCGGAAAAATCAAGTCCGATGAGGAGTCTGCCGAAACCAGTCGCATGATGGGTCTGGCACTGCAAGGCCAGGGCCAGCTTGACGCGTCGTTTGACCGTTTTCGCCGGGTTCCAATGAACGAGGCGGTCATGGGCAACTTATACAGCCTGGCACTGGATTTTGAGCGCAAGCGTCAGTTCAACAAAGCCCAGGCGGTCTATGAACACATGGCTGCCTACAACGCCAGCTACAAGGACATTAGGTCCAAACTGAGCCGCGCCAAGAATTTGTCTGAAACTGTGATGCTCGGTGGTGGTGGGTCCCACCCGGGCGGTACGATGCTGCTGGACGGCGGCGCCGTTGAAAAGCCCATGCTCGGGCGCTATCAGGTCGAAAAGGAATTGGGCAAGGGTGCGATGGGTGTGGTCTACCTTGGCAAGGATCCAAAAATCGGGCGTGTTGTAGCCATCAAGACAATGGCGTTGAGCGAAGAGTTTGACGGTGACGAACTGGTTGACGCGCGCGAGCGGTTTTTTCGCGAAGCTGAGACCGCCGGGCGCCTGCAACACCAGAATATTGTGACAATTTTTGATGCAGGCGAAGAGCATGACCTGGCTTACATTGCCATGGAGTTCCTCAAAGGCAAGGACTTGGTGGATGTTTGCAAGGAAGGTCAGTTGCTGCCGGTTGGCAGGGTGCTGTCGATCGTTGCGCGGGTTGCCGAAGCGCTGGCCTACGCCCACAAGCAGAATGTTGTGCATCGCGACATCAAGCCTGCGAACATCATGTATGAAATGGACACCGACACGGTGAAGGTCACAGATTTTGGCATTGCCCGCATCACTGATTCAAGCAAGACCAAGACCGGCATGGTGCTCGGTACGCCCAGTTTCATGTCGCCCGAACAACTGGCTGGCAAGAAGGTGGATGGTCGGTCGGACCTGTACTCCTTGGGCATCATGTTGTTTCAGATGCTGGCTGGGGTTCTGCCGTTCCGCGGTGAATCCATGGCTGAGCTGATGTACAAGATCGCCAATGAAGAGGCTCCCGACATTCGCATCATTCGGCGCGACCTGCCCGAATCATTGGCCAATCTGGTCGCTCTGTCCTTGAGTAAGCGACCGGAAACCCGTTATCAGACAGGCGACCAATTTGCCAGCGATCTGCGGGCGGTCATGGCCACTTTGCCTCGTGCAGCAAACGCGCCTCAGCGGCCGCAAACCCGAACAGATTCGCCATTGGCGAGCATGCCAGTCGCGTCGGGCGCCGGTTTTTCTGCGGGTGACAAGACCGCCGTGCTAGGCTCAGTGAGTCCAATGCCCGATGGATTCCAAAAGACCATGGTGCATTCGCGCACGACGCAGGATCAATTTGACAAGACCGTTTTGCAGCCGAAGTCGTTGGCGCCTGCCAGCAGTCGACCGCCTGGCGGCGCAAATGCGGCGCCGGATATTGAGATTTAGCCCAATAAAGCAATGATGTATACGTTCTGCACGAAGACCGATCCGGGTCGCGCGAGAGAAAACAATGAAGATTCGGTCGCCTTCGATGATGCGGCGCAGATCGCCATTCTGGCGGATGGAATGGGCGGCTACAACGCCGGCGAAATCGCCAGTGGAATGGCAACAGCTTTCATCAAGTCTGAAATGTCGCGCTGGCTGGCAGAGGCAGGCAGGCACGCCAAAACCAGGGAAATCCGGCGGGCACTCGAGATTTGCGTCGACAACGCCAACCGGTCAATCTTCAATGCAGCCAATTCAAACGCCCAGTACCATGGGATGGGAACCACGCTGGTCGTGGCGGTTTTCCAGGACTCGAAAATGCTGTTGGGACACATTGGTGATTCCAGGTGTTACCGGTTGCGGGCGGGCACGTTCGAGCAAATCACCAAAGACCATTCCCTGTTGCAGGAGCAGATTGATGCGGGTTTATTGACCCTTGAGCAGGCGGCGACTTCTTCCTACAAAAACCTTGTCACGCGTGCGCTGGGCGTAGATGACACTGTGTTGCTGGACCTCAGTGAATTTGAGGTACAACCGGGAGACCTCTATGTCATGTGCTCGGATGGCCTGTCCGATATGGTGGACGACGTCGAGATTGCAAACATTGTTGATGGCGATCAGACCATGGAAGAGAAGTCCAGCGCGCTGGTTGACGCTGCAAATCATCACGGGGGCAGGGATAACATCTCTGTCTTGCTGGTTCAGGTTGGAAATGGCGGCGAAAAACTGGGATTGATCCGACGTTTGCTGAGAAAATAGCTGTGCTATGGGTTGTTTAACTAATAATTTCATGAATAGGAGTCGGTCATGCCGAAAATGATCGTGTCAATTGACGGTGTTGTAATCAAGGAAGTCCAGCTGACCAAGGACAGGACAACCTTGGGACGGCGACCCTATAACGACATAGTAATTGACAACCTTGCCGTCAGCGGTGAGCATGCCGTCTTGCAAATGACAGCCAATGAGGTCTATCTGGAGGATCTCAACAGCACCAATGGCACCTATGTGAATGGAAAAGCTGCTAAGAAGCAGTCGCTGCAAAACGGCGATGTGGTTGAGGTTGGCAAGTACAAAATCAAGTTTGTGAATGAGGCAGCTGAGCAAGGCTTTGAGAAAACCATGATGGTCAGGCCGAGTGTTGCAGCCGCATTGGCAGCATCGCACCAGGCGCCCATGCAGCGGCCGCCCGTTGCGCCACCCGTATCAGGTTTTGCCACTTTGAGCCGCGCTTCTATCAAGGTTTTGTCGGGGGCTGCATCAGGGCGTGAAGTTCCCTTGACCAAGGTGGTCACGACAATTGGAAAGCCTGGGGTTGCCGTTGCGGCCATCACCAAACGAAACCAGGCGTTTGTCGTCCACCATGTTGAGGGTGCGGGGAATCCGACGCTCAATGGCGCCCCGATCGGTGTTGATCCCGTGTCGTTGAAAAACGGTGATTTGATCGAGCTGGCGGGTACTCAGATGCAGTTTATCCAGTCCTGATCCCGGGAATCTGCCCGTTTTGATGTCCGGGCAGTTACGGCAGCATGTTTCGGTGGTTTGATGCAATCCATCCTGAAACACTGGCCGCGCATTGTCATCACCCTGTTGCCACTGGTTTTTGCGCTACTGCACGCAATCGGCATTGTCAATATTGATGTTCTTCAACGCCTTGACGATATCATTTACGACGCAAGGTTGCGGGCCACTATGCCCAAAACGCTGGACGACCGTATTGTTATCGTCGATATCGATGAAAAGAGTCTCTCGGAAATTGGCCGCTGGCCATGGGGTCGAAACAAAATGGCCGAGTTCACAAATGAACTCTTTGAGCGGCAGAACATAGCAATTCTGGGGTTCGACATTGTTTTCGCGGAGCCGGACGAAAGCTCTGGTCTCAAACGGCTGAACGAGTTGGCGCAAAATGAATTGAAGGGTCAGCCCGGGTTCGTCGAAAAGGTACTGAGTTTGCAAGGGGCGCTGGACTACGACGCAACATTTGCAAAGTCGCTGGAGAAGCGTCCGGTTGTTTTGGGCTTCTACTTTACCAGCGATCGGGATGGCCGGACGTCTGGCGTACTGCCCACACCGGTGATGACGGCAGAGTCCCTGCAAGGCCGACCGATCAGATTTGCATCCTTCACCGGGTTTGGCGCCAACATTGGGCCACTGGCCAAAGCAGCACCGGTTGCTGGGCACTTCACCCCAATCGCAGAGCCAGACGGCGTCGTGCGGTCGTTGCCTTTGATCGCCGAGTACAAGGGGAATTACTACGAGTCGTTGTCGTTGGCCATGTTTCGAATGCTGGCTGGATCGCCAACCGTAATGCCGGGGTTTCCCAAAGAGCGGTTTTTGCAGCGCGGTTACCAGGGGCTCGAAAGCATTCACCTGAAAATGTCCGACAAGGCGTTGGCGATTCCCGTGGATGAAAGCGTTTCGGTATTGATTCCGTATCGCGGCTTTGGCGGGCCTAAAGGGGGCTCCTACAGATACGTGTCTGCCTCAGATGTACTTTCCAAATCCCTCCCAGCCGGTGCATTGAAAGACAAAATCGTGCTGATGGGGACGACAGCGCCGGGGCTGCAGGACATTCGCACTGCACCGGTGGGCGATGGCTTTCCTGGCGTCGAAGCTCACGCGAACGTGATCTCGGGACTGCTGGACGGTAAAGTCCTTGTCAAACCAGACTACGCGGTCGGTTACGACGTGGTGTTGTTGTTGCTGGCCGGGTTGACGTTGGCTATTGCGTTGCCGCTGCTGTCAGCTGCCCGTGCTGTGGCGCTGAGTGCGGTTGTTCTGGTCGGATTGGTGGCCACAAATTTCTGGGTGTTCCAGTCATTTGGTCTGGTCATGCCGCTTGCGGCCGGACTGATGATGGCCGCTGCAGCGTTTGCGCTCAACATGAGTTATGGCTATTTCGTGGAAAGCAAGTCCAAGCGGGAGCTCGCCAATCTGTTCGGTACCTACGTGCCGCCAGAATTGGTCGATGAAATGGTTAAAGACCCGGACAGTTACAACATGAAGGCTTGCAATAAAGAGATGACAGTGATGTTCTGCGACATGCGGGGCTTCACCAAAATGTCCGAACAAATGGAGCCGACACAAGTGCAAGCGCTCTTGACGGGTGTTTTTAGCCGGTTGACCAGCCTGATCCGTGCCAATCGTGGAACCATAGACAAATACATGGGCGACTGCGTGATGGCATTTTGGGGGGCACCCGTTGAAACCGGAGAGCATGCGCACCTGGCGGTAGCCGCTGCGATGGAGATGTCACTGGCAATTCGCGAAATCAATCAGGAACATCGGGCCAAAGGCATTCCTGAAATCGGAATCGGGATTGGACTGAACACCGGTACGATGTGCGTAGGCGACATGGGCTCCAACATTCGGCGAAGCTACACCGTCATTGGCGACGCGGTCAACCTGGGGTCCCGGCTGGAAGGTCTGTCGAAAACGTATGGCCTGGACATTGTGGTGAGTGAATCAACCCGAAAGCTGGCTCCCAAATTCACCTGGCAGGAGCTTGACAAAGTCAGGGTCAAGGGAAAAGACAAATCGGTCACCATTTATTACCCGTTGGCCCGGGTCGGCGAGCTGACGCCCGATGCCATCGCCGAGCACAAGACTTGGGGTGCGTTTATTAAAGCCTATCGAAATCAGGACTGGGATCAGGCAGACGTGCTGTTGATCAACTTAGCCCGTGGAAATGCGAAGAAATACCTTTACCAACTGTACTCGGACCGTGTAGCCTCCATGCGAATGCTGCCATTTGATCCGGAATGGGACGGCGCAACCAACTATGAAACGAAATGAGGTCGCACAATGAAAGTTCGTGTGCTGGGCTGTTCCGGTGCGATCGCCAAAGACTGCCGAACCACATCTTTCCTGATCGATAGCGACGTTCTGATTGATGCGGGAACTGGCGTAGGCGACCTGACGCTGGATGAAATGCGCGATATCAACCAGGTTTTCCTTACCCATTCCCATCTTGACCATGTGGCGGCGTTGCCGTTGATGGTTGATGCCTGCGCCGCTCGTCGGACAGTCCCATTACAAATTCATGCCTTGGAAGGCACCATCAACGCCTTGCGTGCGCATATCTTCAACGATGTCATCTGGCCGGATTTCAGCCGCATCCCGTCGCCCGATGCGCCCTTTGTAACGTTTCACGAAATCAAGACTGGACAGACGCTGCAACTTCGGGGTAAGCTGCTGGAAGTACTGCCAGCGGTGCATACCGTACCAGCGGTGGGGTATGCGGTAACTGCCGGGAATGGTTGTTGGGTGTTCAGCGGTGATACTGAACGCAACCCCGCCTTCTGGCAAAGGGTCAACGAGCTCAATGTCGCCATGCTGGTCATCGAGACCGCTTTCAGCAATCGAGAAAAGGACCTTGCCAAGGTAAGCCTCCATTTGTCTCCGGTTGTGTTGGCCAGTGAACTTGACTTCATTTCCCGT
>JANMCB010000222.1:0-13057 GCA_031360805.1 Rhodoferax sp. | reverse complement strand
ACGCAGCGACGTGCTGCTCAAACTCAAGACTCTGGCCGATGCCGAGGCCAGGGTCGTCGGCTACGTTCCTGGCAAAGGCAAATACGCGGGGATGACCGGCGCTCTGGATGTGAAAACCGCAGATGGCAAGCGGTTCAGGCTGGGCACGGGTTTAAGTGATGCACAACGCCAAAAGCCGCCCGCCCTTGGCAGCACCGTCACCTATACCTACCGCGACCTCACGCCCAGCGGCAAGCCGCGCTTCGCGAGTTTCCTGCGGATGGCGGACGAACATTGAAACAGGCCAGCGTCGGCTTTACTGCGTGACACGCTCACGCCGCAGAGTGACTTCGTTGGCTTGCGCCTATTGTCAAATCAGCGGCGGCACCAGCTTTTCAGTGGCCAGCACACGCTGCACCGCGGGGCGCGCCAGCATGCGCTGAAGGTACGGCCCCAGGTGCGGGTAACTGCGCGCGGGCAAGTCTGAAAAATTGCGGGTCCAGCGGCAAAGAGTGAACACATAGGCATCCAGCACCGTGTAGTGCGCACCCATGAACCAGTCGTCCAGCGCCGGCAAGTCGTCGGCCGCTTTGCTGCGCTGTTTGACCCGATCCAGCTCATCGTCCAGCTGCCCCAGGTAGGTGCCAATTCGGGCCTGCGACTGGGCTTTGACTTCCAGCGCGCCGGTCTTGTTGGCCGGCGCCACATAGCGCTCAGGGTAAAAGTAGGAAATCAGGCTCGGCTGCATGGTGCTGCTCAGCCAGACCAGCCATTTGTAAAAATGCGCACGCTCAGGCGACCCCAACGCGGGTGCCAGACGGGCCTTGGGATGTGTGTCGCTCAAATGCAGGCAAATTGCAGCAGATTCGTAAAGCACCAGATCACTCTTTCCCGCGCCGGCGTCCACCAGCGTAGGGATGAGACCGTTCGGGTTGAGCTTCAAGTACTGTGCCGATTTGTGCGCCTGCAGGGCGCGGTCGACCAAAACCAGCTCGAACGGCTCGCCCAGCTCTTCAAGCACGATATGCGGGATCATCGACGCATTGCTTGGGTAGTAGTGCAATTGAATCACTTTGAATCCTTCAGGCCAAACAGGGAAGCGCCGTTGCCCCAGCCAATCTTGCGCGCGACATCGGGCGGCAAATCGCCCAGCCAGACACGATAGCCCTGCATCAATTCGTCGTAGTACTGCCAGCGCTGGTTGACCCAGGTGTCGGACCCAACCATGAATCGATTGGGGTACTTGATCAACAAGGCCCGCCAGTCGGCGCACAGTCTGCCCCCCTCACACGTCAGGCCAGGGCGGTAGGATAACTCACCCATCAGCAAGGGGTATTTGGCGAACAGCGCATCAATGCGGGAAGCCGGTGCGCCGCCAATGCCAGTGTGAGCCCAAATCAGGCGGAATCCTCCCGTACGCTCCGGCGCAGCAACGGTGGCAGCAGCCTGAGCCACCTGAATGTCAGCTTTGCCTGATGTGTGGGCTATCAGGAGGTCAATTGCGACGTCATCCACATGCGCCAGTACGGCAAGGTTTTTTTGTTCTGCAAGCTGCATCAATTTTTTGGCTACTGGCGCGTTGGCGTTGGTGCTGTCATACAGATGGAATTCACCGATGCCCCGGTACGGTCCGCCACCCGAACCCTGCGCCAGCTCGGCTTGCACCATGGTGTAAATCGATTCGTCCTTGAACCAGCTGTCATAGTCGGCGCGGTTGCGGTACAGGCGCACAAACGGCACCACCTGCAGGCTGCCCTTTGACGCGTCGGCCGCCAAAGTCTTGCTACCGGCGTTCGGACGCGAATTGGCAAGCACGCCCTTGACGCCATTGCGCTGGATGCGCGCCAGCACATCGCTCATCGGGTGCGGGCCGCTTCCTTGTCCATTGGGGCCGTTCCAGGCCTCTTCGTTGTAATGCAGATGGGCATCAAAAAGCGGGCCCGTGTAGTCAGCGGCCCACGCAGTGCCGACGCTGCCGAGCAGGGCCAACGCCACCCCGGCCAGCATGGGCTGGCGGACAAACGCCAACCTTCGCAAGGCTCGCAGAGTGTGGATTCGCCACATGGTCTTGCGCCTGCCGCTTTACCCGACGTGCTGGTCGAAAAACTTGAGCGTGCGTTCCAGCGCCAGTTCGGCAGCAGCCGCATTGAAGGACCCCCGGTGGTCGCAATTAAAGCCGTGGTCAGCCGCGTATATTTCCACCTTGACACCGGGCTGTGCCGCCTTGAACGCCATCACTGATGGCATCGTGATGTGCTTGTCCTGGTCGCCAAAATGGCACAGCACCGGGCACAGCGGTTTGCGCGCAGCCTCTGCGCCGACGGTCATGCCGCCGCCATAGTAGGGCACCGCCGCGCTCAGGCCCGTGACCATGCAGGCGGCGCGCCAGGCCAGCAGGCCACCCCAGCAGTAGCCCACCACGCCCACGGCAATGCCTTTGCCACCCGCATGCAGCGTGTCTTCGGTTGACATTTTCCCGGCGATGGCCGCGTATTTGACGGCGGCCTGGATGTCCTGCATCACCAGTGGCGTGACCTCGCTTCCAGCGGGGCTCAACAGCGCTTCCACCGCAGCTTTCAGCGCCATGCCCGCGCCCATGTCATCGCCGGTATAGCCCAATTGCACATTTTGCTGAACGCGGTGAAAGGTTGCAGGTGCAACCGCCAGATAGCCGGCTGCAGCATAGCCGTCTGCCACACTGCGAATGTGCGCGTTCACGCCAAATATCTCCTGCAGCACGATGACGGCGCCTTTGGGTTTGCGCACTGGCAGCGCCACGTAGGCGGGCAATGTGAAACCGTCTTCGGAAGTCAGTTCGACGGTGAGGTTGCGGGTGTCTGCCATGTGAATTCCTTGCTGGAAAAGTTGATTGAGAACTGGATCGAAAACTGGGATGGAAACTGGCTGTAGGCTGGCTCGATCGGGGCGCTAAAGGTTCAAAGTGTTTGCATCAGCTGCCGCTGCAAGAACTCAAGCCGGTCCTGTCCCCAGAATATTTCGCCGTCCACGACGTAGCTGGGCGCGCCAAATACCTGGGCGTCAATTGCAGCCTGGGTGTTGGTGTCAAATTGTTGCTGCACCTGGGGTTGGCGGGACAATGCCAGGCGGTCTGCTGCCAAGCCGCACTGGCTCAGCAATGCGGCCAGCGTGTCAGGGTTGGCAATGTCCAGCTCCTGCTCCCACACGGCGGCAAAAACGGCGCCACTGAGGCGCATTGCAGCAGCGGCGCCGTCGTGCAAATCGGCTGCAATGATCAGTCGTGAAGCATCGTCACCCGCGACCGGAAAGAATTTTGGCTGAATGTGCATGGGCAGGTTCAGCGCATCACGAAACCGCGTCAGTTCGACCAGCCGGTAAGCCTGGCGCTGCGGGGCGCGCTTGGGCAGCGGCAGGCCACCCGAAGTCGCGAAGATGCGGCCATAGTCAGCGGGCCGAACGTTCACTTTGGCGCCCGCCGTCTTGGCAATCGCGGTAAAGCGTTCATGGCCGAAATAGGTCCACGGACTTTGTGGCGCGAAGTAGTAGTCGATCGTCGCTTTCAAGGTTGTCTCCGTTTGGTCAGATAAGTCGTAAAACCGGCTGTGTGCCGACAGGGTCGGTCACTTTCAGCCCGGTTGGCCAATGCGGCTAACATCATTGTGCATGTACACGGATTGCAGGTTGGCCGCGCGCTGCACATGCTGTGGCCCCGTTTTGTACCCGATTCTTCAAATTTTGTCTTCTTCCATTGAATAGCAAATCATGAATCCAGTTGTCTTGATCACCGGCGCCTCGCGCGGCATTGGCGCGGCGACGGCCCTGCTGGCGGCACGCCGCGGCTTCGCAGTGGCTGTGAATTACACCGCCAACTCCCTTGCCGCAGACGAAGTCGTTCGCCAGATTCGGGCCGATGGCGGCAGCGCCATGGCCATCCAGGCCGACGTTGGCGTGGAGGCCGACATCCTTCGCCTCTTCAATCAGGTCGATGCCAAACTGGGGCGACTGAGCGCCTTGGTCAACAACGCCGGGGTGGTGGATGTAGGCGCGCGGGTGGACGAGATGAGTACGGCGCGCCTGCAACGCATGTTCAACATTAATATTGTGGGCAGCTTTTTGTGCGCCCGCGAAGCCGTGAAGCGCATGAGCACGCGCCATGGCGGCGCAGGCGGCAGCATTGTCAACGTCTCCAGCGCTGCGGCGCGCCTGGGCGGCGGTGGGCAGTATGTGGATTACGCAGCCAGCAAAGGTGCCATTGACACCTTCACCGTGGGTCTTGCGAAAGAGGTGGCCCTTGAAGGAATTCGCGTCAACGCCGTGCGCCCCGGCATCATCAACACCGACATCCACGCCAGCGGTGGCCAGCCCGACCGTGCCCGGCAATTGGCCCCGCTGGTGCCGATGCAGCGCGCGGGCAGCGCCCATGAGGTGGCCAAAGCCATCATCTGGCTGATGACCGACGACGCCAGCTACACCACCGGTTCGTTTGTGGATGTGAGCGGCGGCCGGTGATGGATTTCAAACCCCTGCTGACGTTGCTGGCCATCGTCAACCCCCTGGCCATCGTGCCGTTTTTCATCCATTACACGCAAGGCTATTCCCGTGAAGAGCGCGCACGCACCATCTGGATTGCCTCCTTCAGCGCGTTTTGCGTGATTGCGATCAGCGCGCTCCTGGGTTTGCGGATTCTGGATTTCTTTGGCATCTCGCTGGCCAGTTTTCAGGTCGGCGGGGGCATGCTGTTGCTGATGTCGTCACTGTCGATGCTCAATGCCGAGCCCGCCGAGGCGAAGTCCACCATCAGCGAGATCAAGGAAGCGCAGACCGATTCGATGCTGCACGGTGAGCAGGCGCTGGCCGAAATCGATGCCAGGCCGGTGTCCCGACGCCACCCTGACAGCCACGCCATCACCGCAGCGCGCACCAGCATTGCGGTGGTGCCACTGACCATTCCGCTGCTCACCGGCCCGGCCACCATGTCGACCGTGGTGATTTACGCCGAAAAAGCCAAGACCTTTCCGCAGTTGGCCATGCTGGTGGGTTACGGCCTGGTCATCGCCCTGGCTACCGCGCTGTGTTTTGCCGCCGCGCAACCGATCGCCCGGTTGCTGGGGAAAACCGGCATCAACATCATGACCCGCCTGATGGGGCTGATTCTGGCGGCACTGGCGGTGGAGGTGATGTCGGAAGGGCTGATCAAGCTGTTTCCGATGCTCGGCCGTTGATTGCGCGCACCCTCAGTGCCTTTGCCCCAATGGCACCTTGGGCTGGCTTTGCATGTCAAAACCGATGAACGAAATCAGCAGTTGCACGCCAACAATCACCGGCAGCGCCGCCAGCATGACCTCGCCACTGGAGGCATAGACACCGCTCTGCGCCGACTGCACCCATTTCGTCAACCCATAAAAACCGCCAAACAGCAGGAAGCCAAGGGCCAAAACGAGCTCCACCGACGCCACCGAGAACCCACGTAAAAAGTAGTTGTACAGAATGCGTTTGGAGAAGTTGCGCACATGCCCCATTGCAAAGCTGAAAATCACCTTTTTCACCGAGAGGTTGGACTTCTCGGTGCCGTAGACGGCGCGCATGGGAATGTCCTGCACGACCGCGCCGAAGGTCCCCAGACGAAACAGCATGTCTGTCTCAAAAAAGTAGCGCGGGCTGATTTTGTCCAGCGGCAGCAATGAAGCCGCCTGGCGGCTGATGGCGGTGTAACCGTTGGTTGGGTCAAAAATGCTCCAGTAGCCCGATGAGGCCTTGCACATGAATGACAGCACCGCGTTGCCGGCCAGGCGGGCAAATGGCATGGCCTGCACGTCTTCGAGGTTGAAGAACCGGTTGCCCTTGGTGTAATCGGCACGGCCGTCCAGGATGGGGGCAACGAACTGCGGCAGCAATTGGGGGTCCATCTGGCCGTCGCCATCCACTTTGACGATGCAATCGACGCCATCGGCCAGCGCCGCCCGGTAACCGGTCATGACGGCGCCACCCACCCCCAGGTTGGATTCGCAAAAAATCACCCGGACCCGCGCATCGGTCACCTGGGCTTGCACCAGGCGGCCGCTGCCTTCAGGGCAGGCATCGTCCACCACATAGATGCGGTCCACCTCCGGCCCGATGTTGGCGATCAGCGCCTGAATGTGCGCCGTGACCTTGTAGCTCGGTATCACGACCGCGATGGTTTTACCGTTGCGCATGCCTGTAGACCCACAGTTTTGAAATGAAAAATCCCAGGACGGCAAGTGCCGCCTCCACCAAAAACTTGCCCAGACCCGGCGACCATCTCCCTGCAAAAAGCGCGTTCCAGGCGAGCAACAGCAACGAACTCAATGCCGTCATGAAAGCCCAAAACAGCCAATAGCGCAGAACCATCGAATAGCCGCCGGCGGTTGTCGCAGAAAACGTATATTTGCGATTCAAAAAATAACCCGCCGTGGCTGCCGACAAGCGGCTGGCCGTGTTCGCCACCACGATGGCCGCACCGACGTGCTGAAACAGCAAAAACAGCAGCAGATCAAGCACAAACTGAAAGAGGCCAACGGCCAGGTAGCGCGCCATCTGCAGTTTTAACGGGTTGGAGGCGGTCGTGTTGGGGCTCACAGGTGCCTATTATGCAAAGCCGCCAGCTTGGCGTGAAAACTAAATACTATAATATTTATAGCTAACTCTTTATATAAAACGAGGGCTAGAGGCCTATTTTGTCCTCTTTTTACGCAAAATCGGTCGTTTTGGCCTTCCATATACCCAAATTAGGTATATTGAACCCATAAACCCATAAACCCGTCAACCCATCAACCCAGCCCGCGCACCACCTGCATCGCCTGTTCAATGCGCTCCACGGCATGGATCGTCATGCCTTCAATGGGTTTTTTCGGCGCATTGGCTTTGGGGACCACGGCCACGCTGAAACCCAGCTTGGCAGCTTCGCGCAGCCGCTCCTGGCCGCGCGGCGCGGGGCGCACTTCACCAGCCAGCCCGACCTCGCCAAAGGCGATGAAACCCTTGGGCAAAGGCTTGCCGCGCAAACTGGAGGTGATGGCCAGCATCACCGCCAAGTCGGCCGCCGGTTCGCTGATGCGCACGCCACCCACAGCATTCACAAAAACATCCTGGTCCATGCAGGCGACACCGGCATGGCGATGCAGCACGGCCAAAAGCATCGCCAGGCGGTCTTTGTCCAGCCCCACGCTCAACCGCCGGGGCGAGGGCCCGCCGCTGTCGACCAGGGCCTGAATTTCCACCAGCATCGGCCGCGTACCTTCCAGCGTGACCATCACGCAACTGCCAGGCACAGGCTCGGCATGCTGGCTCAAAAAGATGGCGCTGGGGTTGCTGACGCCTTTCAAGCCGCGCTCGGTCATGGCAAAGACGCCAATCTCGTTGACCGCGCCAAAGCGGTTTTTGATGGCCCGCACCAAACGGAAACTGCTGTGCGTGTCGCCCTCAAAATACAGCACGGTATCGACCATGTGCTCCAGCACGCGCGGGCCGGCCAGCGCGCCTTCTTTGGTGACGTGGCCGACCAGCACGATGCACACACCGCTGGCCTTGGCCGCGCGGGTCAGGTGGGCGGCGCATTCACGCACCTGCGCCACCGAGCCGGGCGCTGAGGTGAGCTGGTCGGAATACACCGTCTGGATCGAATCAATCACCGCGATGTCGGGCTGCTCCTGCGCCAGCGTGGCAAGGATTTTCTCCAGCTGGATTTCAGCCAGCACCTTGACCTGTGAGTTGTCCAGCCCCAGGCGGCGCGCCCGCAAGGCCACCTGGGCACCGCTTTCCTCGCCCGTTACGTAGAGGGTCTTTTGCCCGCTGCGCTGCAGCGAATCCAGCGCCTGCAGCAGCAGTGTGGATTTGCCAATGCCCGGGTCGCCGCCCATCAGCACCACACCGCCTTCGACCATGCCGCCGCCCAAAACACGGTCCAGTTCCTCATGGCCGGTGGGGGTGCGCGCCATGTCGGTGGCTTCGATGTCGCCCAGCGCGGTCACCATACCCGTTTTGGCCAGGGACTGAAACTGGGTGCTGTAGCGGTTTTTGCCGGGCGCGTTGTTGTCTGCGACCGATTCAATCAGCGTGTTCCAGGCCTCGCAGGCCGGGCATTTACCGAGCCACTTGGGGCTGGTACCGCCACATTCGGTACAGGTGAAAACAGTTTTCTCTTTGGCCATCCGCCAAGTTTACTGGATAAACAACCAGTAAACTTGACAAGCCGCCACCTGTCCCTAGCGCGATACAAGCTGCGACGCCAGAGTCAACCGGGACCGCAAGCCATCCGTGGGCACGGTGGGGATCGCCCTTGGTGTTGGAATCGCCCCAACCAGGGTTGGCGCGACCAGCGCCATGCGCGACGGTTTCAGCGCGTACACGATGCCGCCCCGGTCGGCGGGCGTGGTGAAGGCTTCACCTGGCTCCAGCACGATGTCGCGCCGGTCGTGGTCCAACGTGACCCAAAGTGCGCCCTCCAGGCATTTGACAGAGAGCGACGCGCCTTGTGGCAGCCTGACCATGCCTTGGCGCTCCAGGTTCATGCTGATGGTTTTTGCGTCGGCCACGCCCAGGCAGATGCTGTTCACAGTCGGGGCAGTATTTTTCTGAGTGAGGTTCATGGCAGTTCCTTTCACATTCATGGTGAGAATGAATATACTGCTGCCGTTCACCTTGCACAAACGATGATTTGGAATAGCTTGCATGCGTTCAGAGAATGTGAAAGCACTACAACCACGTGCCAGCCCTCAAGCTCCGCCCGCGCGCCAGGCGTTCCTGCGCCAGGACCTGCCCAGGCTGGATTTGCTGCGCAGTTTTGAGGCGGCCGCGCGCACCTTGAGCTTCACGATGGCGGCGCAGGAACTTTTTTTGACCCAGTCGGCGGTGAGCCGGCAGATTCAGCAAATGGAGGCCGATCTGGGCCTGGCTCTGTTTGAGCGGCGCCACCGCGCGCTGGAGCTGACCGCTGCAGGCAGCACCTTGCAGCGTGCGGTGGTCGATTGCCTGGAGCGCCTGCGCGACGCGACCACGCTGATGCGCGCCAGCACTGTGGCGCGGCATGTCGCCGTCACCACCACGCCGGGTTTTGCCTCGTTGTGGCTGATCCCCCGGCTGGCCCGCTTCACCACCAGCCATCCGCAGGTCGACGTGCGGGTGTCGGCAACGCTGGACCTGCAGGACCTGCAACGCAACCAGCTCGACCTGGCGGTGCGTTTTTGCGCCATGGCGGACGCCGCCAGGGACGGCCTGGGCATGCCGTTGTTTGAAGAAACCGTGTTGCCGGTCTGCTCGCCCGCACTGCTGGCCGACCGCACCAACCCGCTCAAAATACCGGCCGACCTGGAGCGTCACACCTTGCTGACGGTCGATGCCAACCGTGGCATGGCCTTCACAGAAGACTGGGAGCCCTGGATGCGCGTGATGGGTCTGCCCGAACTTCGGCCCAAAAACACCATGCGCTTCACCTTGTGGGCCGATGCCATTGGCGCGGCGGTGGCCGGCCAGGGTGTGGCGATTGGCCGCTTTCCCCTGCTGGACGAAATGCTGCGCGACGGGCGCCTGGTAACGCCGTTTAAAGGCGCTGCAGCCTCGCAGCGCGGCTACTTTGTGGCGATGGGTGCGCGCGCCCACGACAACCCCGATGCGCTGGACTTTGCAAAATGGCTGCGCGCGGAGGCGCTCCTTGCAACAGCGCCATGAAGTGGGCGCGTGGTTTGCGGCTGCAATCGGCACAAAATCGCAGTCTGTTAATGTTCAGCCTCTGAAAACATTTCAACCCATGAACGCTTCAATGACCAGTTATTGGCCCGTTGGCATTGTGTATGGCACCCTGCTGAACTTTCAGCGTGAGCGCGATTTGCTGGCCGCGCAGATGACGCAAGCGCCCTATAAAGCGCCGCCCCAAGCCCCTGTGCTTTTTGTGAAAACGGCCAACACCTGGAGCCGCAGCGGAGCGTCAGTGCCGGTGCCCGAAAGAACACCGCACATCGAAGTAGGCGCGACGATTGGCATGACGGTTGGCGCGCTGCCGGCCTTGGCGTCAGGATGTTTGCCTCTGCAGCGGGTGGCGTCCTATGTCTTGATGAATGATTTTTCCATCCCGCATGCCAGCTTTTTTCGCCCACCGGTCAAGTTCAAGTGCCTCGACGGTTTTTTGGGCATTGGCGCGCAGGTGGTCAACACTGACCTGGCTGGCGATCCGGCGCTTTTCAAGCTGGAGGTCCGCATCAACGGCGAATTGAAGCAGTCCATCGACTTTTCAAAAACCGTGCGCAGCGCCGCGCAACTGTTGGCTGACGTCAGTGAATTCATGACGCTGCGCGAAGGCGATGTATTGATGCTGGGCTCTGATTGTTTGCCTGGTGGTAGTCGGCCGCTCGCCAAGGTCGGTGGTGTGGTTGAAATCAGTTCGCCAAGCCATCCAGCGCTGGGTACTTTGGTGAACACGCTGGTTGCCGACAAATCATGAAACACGCAAGAGTTGCCTATGCGGGCGCGATCCATGACGCGGTTGAACGTGACGGCCAGTTGCTGCTGGCCGATGGTCGCCTGGTTTCGCAGGACGCCGTCGTTTGGCTGCCGCCTTTGACGCCGGGGCCGCAAGCACGAACCATCCTGGCGCTGGGGCTGAACTATGCCGATCATGCCAAGGAGCTTGAGTTCAAGGCGCCCGATGAGCCGCTGGTGTTCATCAAAGGTGAGAGCACCTTGATCGGCCACCGCGCCTTCACCCGTCGCCCGGCGGACGTGAAATTCATGCACTACGAGTGCGAGCTGACGGTGGTGCTTGGCAAAACTGCGCGGCGGGTGAAACGCGACGACGCTTACGATTTTGTGGCCGGCTACACCGTGGCGAATGACTATGCCATTCGCGATTACCTGGAGAACTGGTACCGCCCCAACCTGCGCGTGAAAAACCGCGACACCTGCACGCCGATTGGCCCGTGGCTGGTGGCTGCACCAGACGTCGCCAACCCGATGGCGCTTGATTTGCAAACCACCGTCAACGGCGAAGTCACCCAGTCCGGCAACACCCGCGACATGATTTTTGATGTGCCGTTTTTGATTGAGTACTTCAGCAGTTTCATGACACTGCAACCCGGCGATTTGATCTTGACGGGCACACCTGATGGCGTGGTGGATTGCAAGGTGGGCGACTTGGTGGTGACACGCATTGAAGGCATGGGAAGCTTGGAGAACACGATTGCAAATTAATCACCTTATCAACGGCAAGTCTGTTGCCAGCGGCAGCACCTTTGAAACCGTCAATCCTGCCACGCAGGAGGTGTTGGCCGCGATCGCTTCGGGCGGCGAAGCCGAAGTTAACGCGGCCGTCGCTGCCGCCAAGTCGGCGTTTCCGAGATGGGCGGGGATGCCCGCGCTGCAGCGCGCCAAACTGATCCGCAAGCTCGGCGACCTGATTGCAGCCCACGTGCCCGAAATTGCACAGACCGAGACCAACGACTGCGGCCAAGTCATCGCGCAAACCGGCAAGCAACTCATACCGCGCGCGGCCGACAACTTCTATTACTTTGCCGAGATGTGCACGCGTGTGGATGGCCACACCTACCCGACCGAAACCCATTTGAACTACACGCTGTTTCACCCCACCGGCGTTTGCGCGTTGATCAGCCCGTGGAACGTGCCTTTCATGACCGCCACCTGGAAGGTTGCGCCGTGCCTGGCCTTTGGCAACACGGCGGTGCTGAAGATGAGCGAGCTTTCCCCCATGAGCGCGGCGCGATTGGGTGAACTCGCCATGGAAGCCGGCATTCCTGCGGGCGTTTTGAACATCGTCCATGGCACCGGCAAAGAAGCCGGCGAGCCACTGTGCAGTCACCCGGATGTACGTGCCATTTCGTTCACGGGCTCCACGGTCACCGGCAACCGCATTGTCAAGTTGGCGGGCCTCAAAAAATTCAGCATGGAGCTGGGCGGCAAATCACCGTTTGTGGTGTTTGAAGATGCGGATCTGGCCCGCGCCCTGGACGCCGCGCTGTTCATGATTTTCAGCAACAACGGCGAACGCTGCACGGCAGGCTCGCGCATTCTGGTGCAGCAGTCGATTTATGCTGATTTCGTGGCAAAGTTTGTTGAGCGCGCAAAGCGCATCGCTGTGGGCGACCCGCTGGATGAGACAACCATTGTTGGCCCTATGATTTCACAGGCCCATCTTGCCAAGGTGCGCAGCTACATCGAACTCGGCCCCAAGGAAGGCGCAACGCTGCTCTGCGGCGGGCTGGATCGCCCATCGTACGCGCCAGAATTGTCGGCACGGGTCGCCAGGGGCAACTACGTTTGGCCAACCGTATTTGCCGACGTCGACAACCGCATGAAGATTGCACAGGAAGAGATTTTCGGACCGGTCGCCTGCCTGATTCCGTTCAAGAACGAGGCCGACGCCATCCGACTCGCGAATGACATTCAATACGGCCTCTCCAGCTACGTCTGGACCGAGAACCTCGGGCGTGCCCACCGTGTCGCCGCCGCCGTGGAAGCCGGCATGTGTTTTGTGAACAGCCAGAACGTGCGTGACCTGCGCCAACCGTTTGGCGGCACCAAGGCCAGCGGCACCGGGCGTGAGGGCGGCAGCTGGAGTTACGAAGTGTTTTGCGAGCCGAAGAATGTGGCGGTGTCGATGGGCTCGCACCACATCCCGCACTGGGGCGCATAGACGCAGCGCCAATGAGCCTTTACGCCACCCAAAAATTCCTCTACCACCTGAACCGGGATGTCCAGGTGCAACGCCGCTATGCGACCGGTGGCAGCGAACGGGCTGCTTTGCTGGATGGCTACGAGTTCGATGCCGAAGAACGCGCTGCCATTGACTCGGGTGACATTGGCAAACTTTACGTCCTGGGCTGCAACGGCCAGTTGCTGATGCATTTCGCGCCGTTGCTCGGCATTGCCTGGGCCGATTATCTGCAAGCTATGCGCGACGGCGTGCGCCGCTACGGGCCCGTGCGGGCCGGCATCTACGCGATGACGACGTCCACAGACGACAAAGTGGCGGGGGTCTAGGCATGGCGCTGGTTTTCGCCGGCATCTGCAGCCACGCCCCCGGCATAACAGGGCGCGCGCACCTGGCCGACCCGGTGCTGAAAGACGCGCTTCA
>JANMCB010000156.1:0-4190 GCA_031360805.1 Rhodoferax sp. | reverse complement strand
CGTGGCCGATGGAGCGCCGCTTACAATCCGGCTCTGGTGAGGGCTTCAAAAGAGCCCTGAGGGGGCGTTAGCTCAGTTGGTTAGAGCAGAGGACTCATAATCCTTTGGTCCACAGTTCAAGTCTGTGACGCCCTACCAGTTTTTACGGCTCGTTCGAAATTTGCTATATTTTAAATAGCAGACTTTCTATATAATACGAGGGCTAGAGGCCAATTTGATTGGTTTTTCTCGATTTTCAGCCCCATTCAGCCCCATTCACAGCCGGAAATCGAGAATTTGATATCACTGGTGATATCAAAAAGTCCCAATGTTTCGCTCCGACTTCAACTCAACGCAGGCACCGCGCAAACCACCCGCTTGATGGCGCTGCTGGCGGGCTCCCGCAATTGACCGAACAGGTTTTTGGGGTCGTCCATGGCGGGCACCAGTTCCAGCTGTTCGCCCAGGCCCAGTTCAAGGGCTGCGTCCCGCATGAAGCAGAGCGCGGCGAAATCCTCCAGGGCAAAACCGACTGAATCGAAGATGGTCACCTGGGCGCCATTGACGCGTCCAGCGGCTTTACCGGCCAGCACTTGCCACAGCTCGGTGACTTCAAAATCCGGCGCCATTTGCTGAATGTCGCCTTCGATTCGGGTTTGCGGTGTGTATTCGACAAACACGCTGGCATGGCGCAGCACGTCGGCATGCAATTCGGTTTTGCCGGGGCAGTCGCCACCCACCGCGTTGATATGCATGCCAGGCTCGATCATGTCCGGCGTGAGGATGGTGGCATTGGTTTTATCGGCCGTTATGGTGGTCACAATGTCGGCGCCTCTGACGGCCTCGCGGGCACTTGGGCAGACCGTGATTTTCAGGCCCGCATGTTTCAGGTTGGCCAACAGTTTGGCGGTGGCACGGGTGTCGGTATCAAACAGGCGCAGGGTGTCAATGCCCACCAAATGCGCAAACGCCATCGCCTGAAATTCGCTTTGCGCCCCGTTGCCAATCAACGCCATCACGCGGCTGTTCGGGCGTGCCAGGGCGCATGCCGCAACAGCGCTGGTCGCGGCCGTGCGCAGGGCCGTGGTGATGGTGAGTTCACTCAAGCATTGCGGCCGCCCGGTGGCCACATCCGCCAGCACGCCAAACGCCATCACGGTGGGCAGCCCCTGAAGCGGGTTTTTGGGGTGGCCATTGACGTATTTGAAGCTGAAGCTTGTGTCGTTTGAAATCGGCATCAACTCGATCACCCCCAGGGCGCTGTGACTGGCGATGCGGGCGCTCTTGTCAAACGAATTCCAGCGCAAAAAGTCGCTCTGGATATTGGCGGCAATGCCGGCCAGGCAGGTGTTCAGGCCCTTGCGGCGGATGATTTCAATCACCGTTGAAACACTGAGGTAAGTCGTTGTGGTGGTGGGGCGGTTCATGGCGATCTCCCTGCGACGGCATCGGTTGGGGGGCGAGGTTTCGAAGTGAAACGTATGAGCAGAGTTTCAACTGGCCTCGGGATAACTAAAATAGCCAAAACTAGACCATTTAGTTCAGTTTTCTATCAAAATGATCGTCTGAGCTGCCGTTTTGACATCAATGGAGGCTGTATGGATTCAACCGACCAGGCGCTGATCGCCCTGCTGCGCCAGAACGCACGGCTCAATGTGGCCGATTTGGCGCACAAGCTGAAAGTCTCACGCGGTACGGTGACCAACCGCATTCGCAAACTTGAAGACAGCAAGGTCATCGTGGGTTACACCGTGCGCTTGCGCCCCGAAGTGCAGCGCGAGCGCATTCGTGCCTGGATGGGTGTGCTGGTGGACGGAAACACCACGCGCCAGGTGATTGCCAGCCTGCTGGGCGAACCCGGCGTGGCCGCACTGCACGACACCAATGGCCGCTGGGACCTGCTGGCCGAACTGGAGGCGACTTCAATGAAAGATTTATCAGAAATTCTAGAGCGAATCCGCCTGATAGCGGGCATCCGCAGCACCGAGACGAATATCCATTTGGCAAGTTACCGGTGAGTCGCCCGCTTGGCAGCGTTTAACGCGTCAGTAGGTCTCCAGATGCAGCCGCCCTTCACGCTTCAGTGCCGCACCCACGGCGTCCCATGCAAAACCCGACTGCTGGGCGATGTCGTGCAACGCCAGCAGCACCCCCTCTTCCATGCTTTTGAGGCCGCAGACGTAAAAACAGGTGTTGGGGTCGTTCAGTAGCGGGCCCACGTCGGCCGCCCGCTCGCGCATGACATCCTGCACGTAGCGCTTGGGCGCACCCGGCGTGCGGGAAAACGCGAAATTGATGTCGATGAAGTCTTTGGGCAGACTTTGCAGCGGCCCAAAATAAGGCAGCTCTTCCTTGCTTCGCGCGCCGAAAAACAGCATCAGCTTGCCACCGTCAAACTTGCCAGATTGCCGCAGCCGCCGGCGCCACTCGGTCATGGCGCGCATGGGGGCGCTGCCGGTGCCGGTGCAGATCATCACGATGTGGCTCCTGGGGTGGTTGGGCATTAAAAAGCTGCTGCCAAACGGGCCAATGACAGCCACTTTGTCGCCCACCTTCAAATCGCACATGTAGTTGCTGGCCACGCCACGAACCGGATTGCCCTGATGGTCTTCCAGCACGCGCTTGATGGTGAGCGACAAATTGTTGTAGCCCGGTCGCTCGCCGTTGCGCGGGCTGGCCACTGAATACTGGCGTGCATGGTGCGCCCTGCCCTGGGCGTCCAGGCCAGGCGCCAGGATGCCAATCGACTGGCCTTCGAGCACCGGAAACGGCAGGTTTCCGAAGTCCAGCACGATGTGGTGCGTGTCGTAGTCATGCCCTGCCGTGCGCCCAACCTCGGTGACCCGCACGTTGCCGCTGACGGTTGCGGTGATGGCTTTATCGGCCGACTTGGGACCAAACAGGTTGGTATAGGCATGCGCTGCCGACCAGGGCGGCAAAGTGGCGCCGAAATTGCTGCTGGTAATGGTGGCATCGGCACCAGCGGTTGCCGCCGCGCCTTGCACGGGCTGAACCCCTGACGCTTGCCCCGCCTCAGCGCTGACGCCCGCTGCCGCCATCTTGTCGGGCGTCAGCTCAGCAGGCAGTTCGTCCCACGTCAGCTGCACGGCGGGCGAATAGGCCATCACCTTGGGGACCATGCGCCAGTTGTCAATCGACCCCGTCGGGCACGGCGAGATGCAGGCCATGCAGGCGTTGCAGATGTCGGCATCGACCACATAATTGCGGTCGTCATGCGTGATCGCGCCCACCGGGCAAGTCGCCTCGCAGGTGTTGCAGCGGATGCAGATCTCGGGGTCGATCAGATGCTGGTTGATGACAGCCGAGTCAGCCATGCCCATAGGGAACTCCGTAAGGTTTGAAGTGTCAATTTTTGGCTTCGGCGCCCTTTAAGAACACCGGGCCGCCGCTCCAGGGAAAAGCTGGAGCGCGGGGGCTAATTGAAGCGCACGTACTCGAAGTCTACCGGCTGGCGGTTAATGCCCATGTTGGGTGGGGCAATCCAGTTGGCAAACTGGCCGGGCTCGACGCAGCGGCCCATCAGGCTGGCAACAAAAGCGCGGTCTTCATTGGTGGGCAGCCATTTGTCGACATTCGCAGCCCATTCAGCTTCAGACACCACGCGGCCATCCGGCGAGACCTTCACGCCCGACAACGCGCCGATGTTGCGGTGAAACGCCTTGTGCGGCACCGTCAGGCGGTGCGGCAAACCGGCTTTTTCAAGCACCTTGTTCCAGCGGCCAACGCCCGCCACCGAGTCCTTGATGAAGTCATCACGCAGCACTTCGTTCAAGGCATTCAGCATGGGCACTTCTTTTTCAACCAACTGGCCATTGACGGCCTCCAGCACCTTGTAGGTCTGGCCTTTGAGAATGTGGTCGTCAATGCGCTTGCCTTCTTCATAGCGACCCTTCAAGCCTGTGCTGTAAAACGTGGCGGCATTGCTGGACTGGTCGGCGCCAAACAGGTCAATCGTGACGCTGTAGTGGAAGTTGGTGTAGCGCTGCAGCGTGGGAATGTCGATCACGCCCGCTGCGCGCAGCTTGCCGACGTCGTCGGTTTTCAGCTCATTCATGGCCTGCGCGGTGCGGGCAAGCACGCGGGACACGCCGGATTCGCCCACAAACATGTGATGCGCCTCTTCGGTCAGCATGAATTTGGTGGTGCGCGCCAGCGGATCGAACGCGCTTTCGGCCAGCGCCGCAAGCTGG
>JANMCB010000380.1:0-10969 GCA_031360805.1 Rhodoferax sp. | reverse complement strand
TCGGGCGTGATGTCTTTTTTGGGCCGCGTCCAGATCGCGCTGGCCTTGTTGACGGTTTCCCATTCGCCGGTTTTGACCATGGCGCCTGGCTGGCGGCCGCCATTCTCGTCTTTGGCGTCAATCAGGTCGCCATCTTGCCATTCTTCCTTTTCCATCAGGATGGGCAGGCTGATGTGGTCGGAATATTTGTTGATGATGCTTTTGACTTTCCAGGCGCTGGAATAGTCTTGCGCATCGTCGCGCAGGTGCAGCGTGACGCTGGTGCCGCGCTTCTCGCGGGTGATGGTTTCCACCTCAAAAGCGCCACCTCCGGTTGCGCCGCCGTCACTGACCCAGCGCACACCTTCAGCGGCGGGTACGCCCGCGCGGCGCGACTCCACGGTGATCTTGTCGGCGACGATGAAGCCCGAGTAAAAACCCACGCCAAACTGGCCTATCAACTGTGAATCGGCCTTCTGGTCGCCACTGAGTTTGGAGACGAAATCCTTGGTGCCGCTTTTGGCGATGGTGCCCAGGTTGTCGATGGCTTCCTGCTCGGTCAGTCCAATGCCGTTGTCGGTGATGGTGAGAGTTTTGGCATCTTTGTCGAAGGAGACCTTCACCTCCAGGTTCGGCGCGTCTTCGTACAGACCGCTGTTGTTGATGGCTTCGTAACGCAGCTTGTCGCAGGCGTCGGAGGCATTGGAGATCAGCTCGCGCAGGAAAATCTCCTTGTTGGAATACAGCGAGTGGGTGACAAGGTGCAACAGTTGTGCAACTTCGGCCTGAAAGGAGAGGGTTTGCTTGGTCATGGATTTGGCTGGTTTTCGATAACTTGGAGGGAAGCGCCTTGAAAGGGGCACAACCCGCAATTATGGGCGATTTGCCAGGTTTTCAAGGGGCTGGCCAAGCGCAACGCTGACATTCGCGCCCTGCAGCATGCCCAATGGCAGTCGCCGCCATGGGCCGGTGCTTGGACTGAAAATTTCAATCCGGTATCGCAGTTTTTAATAGCTATGTTAATAATAGCTAAAACTCTATTAAAAACGGGGGCTAGGAGCCTATTTTCTCATTTTTTTAAGATTTCTGACGATTCTCATGAAAATATTAACCTGCAGGTTAATTATTTTGCGATTTGCGGCTCTTTGCGGGCATGCCGCTGGCGCTGCATATCTTGGGCAAGCAGGGCGTCAATGGTGCTGGCCGGAACCGGCTTGCTGTAAAAATAACCTTGCAGGGTGTGGCAGCCCATCTGCTTGAGCATTTGGGCCTGCTGCAGGGTTTCCACGCCTTCCGCTGTCACCCGCAGACCCAGGCCATAAGCCATGGCCAGAATGGCGCTGACGATGGAGCGGTCCTGCGCATCGTCGGGCAGCCCGGCGACGAAGCTCTGGTCAATCTTGAGGCACGACAGCGGCATGCGTTTCAAATAGCTAAGCGACGAATAACCGGTACCGAAGTCGTCCAGCGCAATCTGCACGCCATGGTCCCTGAACGCGCCCAGCGTCTGGGTTGTGACGGCCGTGTCGTGCAAAACCACGCCCTCGGTGATTTCAAGTTCGAGCAGGTCGGGCGTCAACCCGGTCTTTTGCAAGGCATCAAGCACCATTTTGACCAGATTCGGGTCTTTGAATTGCACGGGCGACAAGTTGACGGCCACCCGCATGGCGCGCCCTGCGTCGCGCCACCGTGCCGCATCCGCGCAGGCGGCTTGCAGCACCCACTGGCCGATCGGGACGATCAGGCCGGAGTGTTCCGCAGCGGCGATGAATTCGGCCGGTGACACCATGCCGTGGCCCGGGCGCAACCAGCGGATCAGGGATTCCACGCCGTTGATGTTGCCTGTGGCGGCGTCGTATTGCGGCTGGTAGTGCAGCATGAACTCGCGCCGCTCAAGCGCTGAGCGCAAGTCGTTTTCCAGCGCCATGCGCTTGACCACCTGCTCGGTGAGCGAGGCGCTGTAAAAGCGATAGTTGTCGCGCCCGGAGTCTTTGGCGTGGTACATGGCTGTGTCGGCATGCTTGAGCAGGGTGTTGGCGTCTTTGCCGTCGGCTCCAAACAGCGCGATGCCGATGGAGGTGCTCAAGCTCAGCTCCCGCCCGGCAAGCAAGAAAGGCCGGCGCATCAGCTCCAGAATGCGCTGCGCAACGACATGGGCGTCTTCGGCACGCGCCAAATCCACGATCAGGGCAGTGAACTCATCGCCCCCGAGGCGGGCGATTTCGATGTCTGCTGGCACATCGTGCAGGCGCGACACCACGTCAGTTGGCCTCACCCCCTCGCGCAGGCGCTCGGCAGCGCGCTGCAGCGCCAGATCGCCGGCTTCATGGCCCAGGGTGTCGTTGATGTTCTTGAAGCCGTCCAGGTCCATGAACAGCACGGCAAAACTGGAGCCATTGCGCTCGGCGCGCCGGGTTTCACGCTCAACCCGGTTCAGGAAAGATTGCCGGTTGGGCAGCCCGGTCAGGCTGTCAAACATGGCCAGTTGCAGGATTTTTTTCTCAGCCTCCTTGCGCTCGGTGATGTTGCGCGAGAGGACGATGAAATTCGGGCTCTGGCCCAACGCGGCTTCCTTGCGTGCCACCGACAGCTCGACCCAGAATTTCGCCTGGTCGCGCTGCTGCTCGTATTGCTGCCCGGTGGACAGGCCGGTTTCGGCAGCCATTTTCAGGGCCGACCTGAAGATTTCCTTGGCATCGGAGGACAGGCCATCGGCGACGGGTTTGCCCAAGGCGTCTGCTGCCGGCTGCTGCAGCGGGTCGGTGCCCAGCGAGTGAAACGCAATTTGCCGACCTTCGCTGTCAACCTCGAACATCAGGTCCGGAATCGCGCGCAGGATGGCGGCATTGTTGGCATCGGCCGCGCGCAATGCCGTCGATGCCTGGTGCGCCCGCATGAGGTACTTGACGCGGTGTCCGATCAGCGCCCAGTTAAAGGGCTTGGCAATGAAGTCCGTGGCACCTGCGTGGTAGGCTGCCTCGACCGACTGCATGTCGTCCAGCCCGGTCACCATCACAACGGGCAGCAGCGGGTCAGCCTCGGCGCGCAAGGCCTTGCAGACCTCATAGCCGCTCATGCCAGGCATGTTAACGTCAAGCATCACCATGTCAAACGAGCTTGCGCGAAAACTGCTCAGGGCCACCTCGCCACTTTGTGCGGTCGTCACGTCAAACCCGGCTTTGCGCAATGCGGCCCGCATCAAGACCAATGCGGACGCGTCGTCGTCCACGACCAGTATTGTTGCCTGCCGTTTGCTCATTGAAGTGTTCCCTTGAGTTCAACCAACTCGCGCACCGCCCTGGCATGCTCGGCCAGAACCTGGTCCAGCATGCGCTTTGACTCATCGATGCGGTCGGCCCGGCCAAGCTCTTCGAGTTTTTTGTAGAAACCTGACAGGCGCACGGCGCCCACGTTCAGGGTGCTTGATTTCAGGGAGTGGGCGAACCGGGCCAGCGCCTCGGAATCGCCCTGTTGGATGGCCGACCTCACCTGACCGCCCGCGTCGGCCGCTGTGGTGAGGAAAATGTCAATCAACTCATGGGCGAGACCCATGCCACCGGACTCATCCAGCTCGCGCAGGTCCTCAATGCGCGCAAGGTCAATCGCGCGTGCAGCCGCTGGCGCGGGTGTTGTTTGACCAGCCGGTGGGACCTGTGACGGGTGCTCGCCATTGAGGCTGGCGGCCTGCGGGCCGGCAGGGGAATGCGCCGCCGTTGAAAGCGGCAGCCAGCGCGCCAGGTGGGCTTGCAAGTCGGCAAAGGTGTAGGGTTTTGCCAGGAAATCGTCCATGCCTGCATCGAGGCATTTTTGTCGGTCGCTGGCCATGGTATTGGCTGTCATGGCGATGATCGGGAGCTGCACGCCCTGACCGCCATGCAGGGCGCGGATGGCGGCAGTTGCCTCAAACCCGTCCATCACAGGCATCTGGCAGTCCATCAGCACCAGGTCAAAGTCAAATTCACGCACACAGGCAACCGCTTCCTGGCCGTTGTTGGCAATCTGCCACTTCAGGTTCAGGCGGTTCAGCATGGCTTTGGCCACCCCTTGGTTCACTGGGTTGTCTTCAACGATCAAAATGCATCCTTCGAGCGGCCCGAGCCGGGTCGCAGCTTCAATCTGAAGGGCAGCCATGCGTGAGCTGCGTACTGGCACGTCGCCCATTTCAAGCAATCCGGCAATGGTGGAGGCATCGCGCGCCAGCGGAAGTGTCAGCGTGATGGTGAACTTCGAGCCTTTGCCCGGCGCGCTTTCGACCGCAATGGCACCGCCCATTAAAGTGACCAAGTGGCGGGTGATGGCCAAACCTAGCCCCGAGCCACCGTATTTGCGGGTGGTGGAACCATCGGCTTGCGAAAACCGCTCGAAGATACGCGACTGTGCAGCCAGCGACATGCCGATGCCGGAGTCAACCACCGCAACCCGCACGCGGGCATGGCTTTGGGTGCGGTCAAGCTGGCTTACGCGAACCAGCACGGACCCGGTGTCGGTGAACTTCATCGCATTGCCAATCAGGTTCACCAGAATCTGGCGCAGCCGCAACGGATCGCCGCGCAGCTCAAACTCAGACGCATCGGGAATGTATTGGCTGGTAAGCAGCAGCCCTTTGACCTGGGCTGCGCGCGCAAACATGGCGATGGAGTCCTGCACCACCCGTGGCAGGCTGAAATCAAGCACCTCCAGCGCCTGGTTACCAGACTCCAGTTTGGAGAAGTCAAGGATGTCGTTGATGATGCCCATCAGGTGCTGCCCTGAGGCGCGTACCGATTCAGCCCAAGCGCGCTGGTCGGGCGTGAGCTTGCTGTCTATCAACATCTCATTCATGCCCAGCACGCCATTCATGGGCGTCCTGATCTCATGGCTCATGGTGGCCAGAAATTCGGTCTTGGCCTGGTTCGCTGCCTCAGCCACCTGTTTGGCGCGTAGGAGCTCAGAGGTGCGCGACACCACCTTTTCCTCCAGATGGTCGCGCTGCGCCGCCAGGCGACTGTCGCGCTCCTGAATCTGCTCCAGCATGGTGTTGAAACCCTGGCCCAAAACATGCAACTCAGTGATGTTGCTGGCCTCGGCGCGCAGGCTGTAGTCAGCCTGGCTGGTCACGCGGTCCGTGACGTCATTCAAGCTGGCCAACGGCTGCAGCACCGACGAATTCAGACGCATCAGCAGCAAATCGCTGGCCACCCAGGCCAAGGCCGCCCCCAGCATTGCTGCCAGCATCTGCCACAGCAATTCATAAAACAGGCCACCCGTGCTCACTGCCAGCGACAGATAGCCAGATGGCACATCCTGGAACAGGACGGGTTGACCGACTTGCACCTGGTTGGGACGGATGTCGTATTGCTCGCTTTTGCCAAATTCGGTCGTTACGGAATCCGACGCGCTGCGCCGGTATTGCGCAAACAGTTTGCCTTGCTTGTCATACAGGTCGGCGCCTTGCACCTGGGGCGCGCTGCGCATCGATTGAAGGAGCTCGTCCGCGGCCTTGCTATCGGCAAAGGCCAGCGACGCACTGGCGTTGTCAGCCAGCACTTTTGCCTGCACACGGGTGTTGTTGACCAGGCCCGAAAGGCCAAACGCGAAATTGCTGACGATGACGATCAAGGCGATCACCGCCACCGCGCCAAACAGGGCGATGCGGTTGATGCGCCGCAGCCGGGCGCTCAAGCGCATCACTGGTACACCTCGGTCGCCAGGCGAAGCAGCTTGGAGCTCAGGGTGAGCCGGTTGGCACGGGCTGCCACCTGGCTGGCTTCAAACGTGATCCGGTTCTGATTGACGGCCATGTTCAGTGCCACGCCCTGGCGCGCTGCGCCGGCACTGTCGGCCACCGTCAGTGTCGGGCGGTCGCGCACTTCGTCAAGTACCTTGGTCAGGTTGCGAAAAGCCTGTGCGGAGATATAGACCATCTGGCAGGCCCGCAGCGACTCTCCGATGTTTTTCCGGTGGATCGCCAGCGTGCGGTTTCCCACTGCCTTGCCGGCCAGCTCGTTGATCTCGTCACCAAATGAATCTGGGCCCAGAATGCACAAGTTCAGGGACGGACCAACTTCGGCGGGCCATTCTGTAAACACAGCAAAGTTGTACAAAAAGGCGGCCTTTAACTGATACTCAGTCAAGTCAGCAGCGCGCGCCAAGCCGGGCAGCATTGTCAAACCCGTCAGCACTGCGGCGGTCAAAATCTGGCCGAATGAGCGTGTAACCTGGCGCGTGAAGCTCAGGCAGTACTGCCAACCAGCAACAATCAGCGCCGGTATTTCCACAATGCAGGTTGAAGCAGCCATGAAACTGAGATGCCTGGCCACCAATTCAGAACCGGTAGCTGAGCTTGACGCGCACGCTGCGCCCATCCTGATCCAGCGCATTCTGCCAATTGGAGTCCGCTGCGGGGTGGGCATAGCGCTTGTCAAACAGGTTGTAAATGCCCAACGACAGGTCTAGCCCTTTGACCAGTGCGTCTGCGGTCAGTTGAAGGTTCGATACCGCATAGTCCCCCAAGGAGCTTCCGTCGTTGCTCAGCCGCGCGCTGTCGTATTGCAATTCATAGCCCAGGCGCAGACCGGCAAAGGGCAGGGGACTGGAGTAATTGAGTTTGCCAAGCAGTTTGGGGGAGTTCTGCAGCGCGCGGCCATCGGTGTAAGTCACATTTTGGGCAGCGATGCTGCCGCGCAAGCGCCTGCCGCCAAGCCAGGTGTGGTCTGCGGACAATTCCAGGCCCCGCGCAGTGGCGGGCGCGCCGGACTGGTATTGTGTCAAGCCGCTCACCGGGTCAATGCCCAGCGTGATCAGGTCTTGAATGGTCCATTTGTAGAGGGAGGCGCGAAGGCCAAAGTTCGGGTTGAGCCGGTGGTCCGCCACCAACTCAAACGTGTCAATGCTTTCACCACCGAGCGTCAGGTTGCGGACTTGGGAAACGCCGTCATTGAAATCCCGCTCAAAGGCATTCGGCGCCCGGTAGGCGCGGCCCGCCAGGGCCTTCAAGGTGGTGAGCGCACTGGGCTGCCAAATCAGCGCGGCGCGCGGGCTGGAGCTGAGCCCGGTGGCGTCGTTTCGGTCCAGGCGCAGCCCCAATGTGGCCGTCAAGGTCGGATTCAATTGCCATTCGTCCTGCACGTAAAGGCCAACGCGGAAACCTGACTTTGGCACGAAGACGTTGTTGGCCGGGTTGGCCAGGTCCAGCACGGCGAAACTGGTTTGAGTGTTTTCCTGCACCTCGGCCCCGGCCATCAGCTTGTGGCCGGACAGCGCGTTCCACAGCAGGCGCAGTTCAGCGCCGTGCCAGTCGCCGTCGCCCAAATTGGCGGACCCCGCGCCGCCGTAGCTCAACTCGGTGCGGAAACGGTATGCGCCCGCGAACAGTCGTCCCGAGACCTGCAGCGTGTTGTCCGCAAAACTGTCTTGGTACAACGCCTGCACCGTGGTGTAGGTATCGCGTATGAACTGGTTGGCGACCAGCGGATCAGAAAAAAACGAGGCGGTGGGGTCGTCTTTGTGGCGGCTGCCATGCAAAAAATCGAAGGACCACGAACCCCGCTGGGCGCGCGCATAAAACTGTCCCAGGGATTCCGCGTCAAGGCCATTGGCATTGCCTGACACACCTGTTGCGCCAAATTCGTAAAAACGGTCTGCGCCAGTCGCCTTCATGCGCGAAGCCGATACCAGCACGTCCACGCCGTTGTCAAGCAGCTTTCCCCAAGTCACGCGACCCTCACGCTGGGCCTGCGGTGTTTGGGCGGTAAGGGCCAGTTCTGCGCCGTTGACTGAAGCCCCTGAGCGGGTGATGACATTGACCACACCGAGCATGGCGTTCTGCCCATACACCGCGCCTCCCGGGCCGGGGATGAACTCAATGCGCTCAATCAGGTCCATGTCCAGCGGGAACTCCCGGCCCGCAGGCGCCTGGTCATAGACCGGGTCGTTGATGCGATTTCCGTTGATGGTGACCAGCACTCGCGTGTTCAAGTCGCCAGGCAGGCCAAACCCGCGCGTTCCCAGGTAGGTGTACTGGCGGTCATAGGTGGAGTGCACGCCGGGCAGGCTGGACAGAGCCTCGGCCAGCGTGCGCCAGCCAAAGGTTTTGATTTCGTCGCGGGTGATGACGCTGACTGCCGCAGCGACTTCACTTTGCTTTTGTTCGTACTTGGACGCGCCCACGATGGTCACGTCCAGCAGTTGCTCAAGACTCATCGCCGTCAGTCTGCTGCCCTGCGGCTGGGCCTGAAGCGCAGAAACACCCAGTGTCAGCAGTAAAAATGCCGCAGTGGAGCTGGCAAGCGTCACGGGCGCACGGATTTTGGTGGATGTCTCGGATATTTTCATGAAGCCGGTGCGAGCTGAAAAAACAGAATTATCGGGCCGTAAGTGGCCCGCAATCACGGAGAGCGGTGCAATCTGGGGGCTGACAGGGCGTTGATCTGGTCCGTGATGGCGCTGTCAATGACTGCCTGCCCAGCGACCGGTAGGGTCGTGGTCAACAGCCGTTGCAAACTGGCAAGGTCCTTCAGGGTGGGAGCGACCTTGATTTGTGCCAGCGCCCCGGCACTGTTGCCGCTCCTGATCAGGGCAGCAACCTTGCCGGGCCACACACTTGGCGTGCGCATCAGATGTGTAGTTTTTATCCCAAGGGCGGGATACGCAGCTTCTGGCCTGGGTAAATTTTGTCCGGGTGGCTCAGCATGGGCTTGTTAGCTTCAAAAATAACCGGGTATTTGCCAGCATCGCCGTAGTAGGTTTTTGCGATGGCTGACAGCGTATCGCCGCGCACCACGTCGTGGTACTGTGACTCGTCCGCAGGCTCGGCAGCCACCAGCACATTTTCAACGCGCTGCACGCCGCCGACGTTACCGCAGCACAGTGTGACTTTTTCGACAATCGCCTGCGACGGCGCATCGCCTTCGACCCGGACCGTGCCTGTGGCACCGTCAAACGTCACCAGCAGGTTGCTCAAGCCCAGGTTCTGCGACTCAATGTAAGTGGTAATGCCAACGGCGGCGTTGTCATTGAGCTCGTCCAGCGTGGGCTGCGCAGCCGGGTCGGCAGCGGCAGCGACGGCGGCTTTTTCGACTTCCGCACTGCCAAACAGTTTCTGGCCGGCTTCCTTGATAAAACTAAACATTCCCATTTTGATAACCTCTGTGTGTTGCTTTTGCGTTGATAAAGGTAGGCGCCGGGAAAACCAGGGTGGCATTCATCGGGGCCAAAAATGCGGCAACTGATTTGGACGCATTCAAACCGCAATGTACCCGGAAATTCGCGCCAGAAGCAGCGTCGTACACTGGACCTGGTGAATATTCAGCTGCCAAGGAGTATTGCAAATGACCAGCCCTGTCGAATTGCTGATTCGAAAATCCGTCACCAAAGGCATCATGTCACTGGCCGCGTTCAACAGGCAGCGCAAGAAGGCGCCTGGCGAGCCCCATCCGTTTTTGAACGGCATCCATGCCCCGATGCAAAGCGAGCTGGTCCTCACCGGCCTGAAGGTTGAAGGCCAAATTCCCCCGGAGCTTGATGGCCGCTACCTGCGGATTGGCCCCAACCCCATCGAAGCCCCGAACCCGGCGACTTACCATTGGTTTACTGGCGACGGCATGGTGCATGGCGTGCGCCTTCAAGGCGGAAAAGCCGTTTGGTATCGCAACCAGTGGATCCGCTCCAAAGCCGTCAGCAAAGCATTGGGCGAGCCTGAAGCGCCCGGGCCGCGCCATGGTGCCACTGACACAGTCAACACCAATGTTCTGGGTTTTGCAGGCAAGACCTGGGCGCTGGTGGAGGCCGGTGGCTACCCGGTTGAGATCACCGATGACCTGCAGACCGTGGCCCACAATCCGTTTGAAGGCAGTTTGAAGGGCTCCTTCAGCGCCCATCCCCACCGCGACCCCGCCACCGGCGAGATGCACGCCATTTGTTACGAGGGCTCCGACCAAAACACCATCCGCCATGTAGTGGTGGGGCGCGATGGCAATGTGCGCCGTGAAGAGCCCATTGCGGTTAGACATGGACCGAGCATTCACGACTGCATGATCACTGCGAAGTATGTGCTGGTGTTTGACCTGCCTGTGACCTTTTCAATGAAAACGCTGCTGGCTGGCCACCCATTTCCCTATGCCTGGAACCCGTCCCACCGGGCCCGGGTGGGGCTGCTTGCCAAGGAAGCCAAAGGGTCTGAGATCATTTGGTGCGAGGTTGATCCCTGCTACGTCTTTCACCCTTGCAATGCATTTGATGCAGACGACGGGAAGGTGGTGGTCGATGTCGCCGTGCACGACACCATGTTCGCGCAAAGCACACAAGGGCCGGACTCCAAAGCGGTCGCGTTTGAGCGCTGGACCATTGACCCGGTCAACCTGCGCGTGGTCCGAACTGTGATTGATCCCCAACCGCAGGAGTTTCCCCGCTGTGATGAGCGCCGGCTCGGACAAGCCTACCGTTACGCCTACACCATGCCGCTGGCGCGCTCGGGCAACGAATTTCTGTCGGAATCGCACCTCATCAAACATGACCTGCAGTCGGGAACCCGCCAAGTGCACGCACTGGGCGCCAACCGCTATCCCGGCGAGTTTGTTTTTGTACCCAGGCACGCCGAGTCAGGCGAAGACGATGGCTGGCTGATGGGCCTGGTGATCAACGTGGGGAACCAGACTACGGACCTGGTCATATTGAACGCACAGGATTTTGAAGGCGCACCACAGGCTGTCGTGACCATCCCGCACCGGGTGCCGCCTGGTTTTCACGGGAACTGGGTACCAGCAGCATGACAGTGGTCAACCTCGCGCTGCAAGGCGGCGGCTCCCATGGCGCAGTCACCTGGGGCGTGCTGGATGCACTGCTGGAGGACGGGCGCGTCGCTTTTGACGGCGTCAGCGGCACCAGCGCAGGCGCCATGAATGCGGTTGCACTGGCGCACGGTTTTGCGCAGGCGCAGGGCAAACCTGCGGCAACTGCAAGGGACGCTGCAAGGGCTTCGCTGGCCGACTTCTGGGAAGGGATCATCCGGATG
>JANMCB010000110.1:0-29162 GCA_031360805.1 Rhodoferax sp. | reverse complement strand
ACCGAGATCGCCATCATGCCTGCCGTAGAGCCGACAAACACATTGATGATGCCGCCCACCATGATGGCCAGCGCGCCCACGAAAAGCCACTTGCCCATGCCTTCCAGGCTGCGCTTGATGACGCTGCTCAAGGAAGCCATCACGAAGAACACACCGGCCGTGCCGCCGAACGCGGTCATGATGAGTTCAGAGCCGTTTTTGAACCCGAGCACCATGGCAATCAGGCGCGACAGCATCAGGCCCATGAAAAACGTGAACGCCAGCAAAACCGGCACGCCAGCGGCCGAATTCTTGGTCTTTTCAATGGCAAAAATGAAGCCAAAGGCACCCGCCAGAAACACCACCAGCCCCACGCCACCCGTCAAACTTGCCGTGATGCCGGTCGCAACGCCGAGCCATGCGCCCAGCACGGTGGGCAGCATGCTCAGGGCGAGCAGCCAGTAGGTGTTGCGCAGAACCTTGTTGCGCGCTTGCGCTGAAGCCCCCAGGCCATATCCCGGGTCAATGGTTTGAACGTTGTCAGTCATGAAAATGCTCCTTCAAAGGCTGCTCAAAAACGAAACGGTTGAATGAACCGCTGGACAGGCAGTTGGGGCGGATTCTATGACTTTTCAAGCGCGGTATGCTTAATACCTGTTTAAAGTAAGGAATCCCGCCTCCATGAAGTCAAAATTCACCCTCGAATACGCCGATGTCTCCGCCATTTCCGCTGCAGCGGAAGCAGAAGCCGTCAAAAACAATTGGGCTGTCACGATTGCCATCGTGGACGACGGAGGCCATTTGATGTCACTTCGCCGCCTGGACGGCGCAGCGCCAGTGTCAGCCCATATTGCGCCTGCCAAAGCCAACACGGCGGCCTTGGGGCGGCGTGAAACCAAAGTTTATGAGGACATGATCAATGGCGGGCGGATGTCGTTCTTGAGCGCACCCGACATTCGTGGTTTGCTCGAAGGCGGCGTTCCCATCATGAAAGACGGCCAATGCATCGGGGCGGTGGGCGTGAGCGGCGTGAAATCGACCGAAGACGCGCAAATCGCCCGCGTAGGCATTGCAGCTGTTGGCCTGTAACTGCCCCCAATCAAATGGCCAAGTCGCGCTATTTGGTCAGTATCAGCTTGCCGAGTTTTGTGGTTTGAAGTCGGTAGAGTGAGCCGTTGTGCTCGATGCCGACCGTTTTCTGGCCCTTGAAAAGGTCGGCGCTTTTGACGCAACCGGGCCAGTTGGCGTCGGAAGGTGTTGAGTCCGCTGGTTTGATCTGGCGCGGGTGCGCCAATGTGAGGGTCGATATATGCATTCAGGCCTCCAAATTCCAAAAATGATCAGGGCTTGGGCTCGGTCACAAAGCCGATCTTTTTAACGCCAGCTTGCTGGGCAGCCGCCATCGCCTGCGCCACACGCTCGTAACGCACGTTTTTGTCGCCACGGATGTGCAGGTCGGGCTGCGGCTCCTTTTCGGCCTGGGTTTTCAGCAGTGCCGGCAACGCCGAATCTTCAACCGGGTTTTCGTTCCAGTAATAGGTGCCGGACGCGTCAACACTCAAACGCACGGTTTGTGGCTTCATCTCTTGCTGAACATTGCTGGCGCGCGGCAAGTCCACGTTGACGGCGTGCTTCATGACCGGAATGGTGATGATGAAGACGATCAGCAGCACCAGCATGACGTCGACCAGCGGCGTCATGTTGATTTCGTTCATCACCTCATCGGGCTCGTCCTGTGTTCCGAAGGCCATGGTTCAGGCCCCGCGTTTCATGGGCACCACATTGGCGGCATTGCCAGTGGTGACGCGTGCGCCGGTCACAAAGAAAGCGTGCAGGTCATGGGCAAAGCTGTTGAGCTTGATCAGGATCGACTTGTTGCCGCGCACCAAAGCGTTGTAGCCCAGCACCGCCGGGATCGCCACCGCCAGGCCCAAAGCGGTCATGATCAAGGCTTCGCCAATCGGTCCGGCCACCTTGTCGATGGTCGACTGGCCCGACAGCCCGATGCTCAGCAGGGCATGGTAGATGCCCCAAACTGTGCCAAACAGGCCCACAAAAGGCGCGGTCGAGCCAACCGAGGCCAAAATGGCCAGCCCCGCCTGCATGCGCGCCGTGAATTCGTCCATGGAGTTGCGCAGGCAGCGTGTCACCCAGTCGCTGATATCCAGCGTGTCGTGCAGGTGTGCTTTGGAGTTGCGGTGATGGACTGTGGCTTCGCGGCCTTCCAGGGCAACTTGCCGAAACGGGTTGGCGCCATCCTTGCCGAGCTTGTCAAGCCCGGCTGCGAAGTCTTCGCTGTGCCAGAAGTCGGCTGCGTGGCGGGCCAGCCTTTTGTATTTGAAGATGTCCAGCGCCTTGATGATGATCACCATCCACGATGCCAGCGACATTGCCAGCAGCAACAGGGCCACGCTGCGGGTGACAAAGTCGCCTTGCGACCAGACGTTGGCAATGCCAAATTGAGATTCCATTTGTTGCTCCAAAAAACTTGTTCAAAAACCCGCGACAGACAGCCAATACGCCCGCATGAACTATTCCAGTACCCAATTGATGGGTGCGTTGTAAGCCATGGCTGTCACCACGCCGTTGCGCTTGCCAGGCGTATAGCGCCAGCCCATGACGGCTTTGTAGGCGGCCTGGTCAAGCCGGTCATAACCGCTTGATTTCACCAGGCGCGCACTGATGGGCAGGCCATCAATGCCAATCGTCACGCTGTGAATGACCTGGCCTTGTTCGTTGAGGCGTTTGCTCATGGGGGGGTAAACCGGCGGCGGGTTTTTCAGGTAGTCAGCATCGCTTGAAGGCAACTCAAGCTGGGGTGAGGGCGGGCGCATTGGGGCAGGAAGTGCCGCTGGTTCGGTAGCTGCTGCTGATACCGGCTGCGCGAAGGCTTCTGGTACAGGCTGCTGGCTCAGCATGCCGACCGGTGCTGTCGGAGCAGGCGCAGTGTCTGCAATTGCCGTGGGGTGCGGTGCGCTTGGCTGTGCAATCAATTTTGGCTTGGCAACTCGCGGCTCAGCAGGTTTGGGCGGCGCAACGGTCGCCGCTTTGGAAGCAGGCTGTTCGACGAATTCGCTCAGCATCTGCACGGGCACGATGACTTCCATGGCCCGCCGAAAAAGGCCACTTTGAAGCGCCAAGAGCATCAGGACATGCAGCGCCACGACGCTGATTGCGACCAATGTGCTGCGGTTCAACCGTACCAGTGCCTTCAGGTCGGACAGGGCCGGCGTGTGGTTCAGGGCAGGTGCAAATGAGGCTGGCATGGATTGTGTTGATGAAGGTTCGCTTTGTTTGTCAATTATAAATGCGAATCGTTCTCATTTGCAATAACTATAGAATTCATGGCTTTAACTTGCCAACTTGCAGCAATGCCGCGCCCAGTCCAAGACCTGCAGAACTCAGGTGTCAGCCCACATTCGCAAAAGATTGTGGTAAACGCCAGTAAGCGCAGTGGTTTCTTCGGACTCGCCCCTCTGCTGGCGAATCGCAAGCAGGTTCATGTCCAGTTCGTACAGCAAGCGCCTTTGTTCGTCGCTGCGCACCATGCTTTCGATCCAGAAAAAGCAGGCCAGGCGATGGCCCCGCGTGACGGGTTTGACCTGATGCAAGCTGTTGCCCGGATAGATCACCAGATCGCCGGCGGGCAACTTCACAGTCTGTTCGCCATAGGTGTCGGCCAGACACAGCTCGCCGCCGTCGTAGTCCTGGGGATCGTTTAAAAACAGGGTGCAGGACACGTCGGTGCGCACGCGTTGGCCTGTGTCAGGCAAGTACCGCACGGCCCCGTCGATGTGGTTGCCATAGGCATTGCTGGCGCCACCATACCGGTTCAAGCGCGGCGGGAAGATACGTTTGGGCAACGTGGCCGAAAAGAATTTTGGCTGGCGCTCCAGGCCCTGCAGCACCATCTCTCGAATTGCACGGGCTGGTGCTGAATCGTGCGGGAGTTGCTGATTGTTTTTGACCTGACGCGCTTGTTCACCGGCGCCGGGTCGCCCGTCTTCCCAGGCCACGCCCTGCAGAAGTTTTTGGGCCTGCGCAATCTCTTCAGGGGCCAGTACGCCTTCGATGGTCAGCAGCATGGTGGTCTCGCGGCGTTGTCTAAAACTTGGCGTTCAAGCCAACATACAGCAGCCGCCCGGTTCCAGGCACATAGTGGCCCCGATAAAGCGAATCTGCATAGAGCACGTTGCCGACATTGTTCAAATTGGCCTTGACGCTGTAGCGATCGTTGATCAGATATTCGGCCATCAAATCGACGGTGGCAAAGCCGGGGGCTTCCCAGGAAGGCGCTGTGGTGTCGGCTGGTGCCTGAGCCGAGCGGAAGTTGATGCCGCCGCCAAACCTGAATTTGGGCGTGTATTGGTAGGTGCTCCAGACCGTGCCGCTGTGCACGGGCGACAAGCCAGGCCGGTCACCGGTACGATTCCCCACTGTGCTGCTGGTGCTGGCAGCAATGTCCACCACGGCTTCAGGCATCCACATGTAGGAGCCGTAAATTTCCCATTGCTTGTTGATTCGACCTGTCAGGTCCACTTCAATGCCTGCGCTGTGGCGTTTGCCTGAGAGCAGCAGGCGCGTTGCAGCGGTGTCGGGGTCGGTGTTGCGTTCATTGCTTTTGGTTGAATGAAATATTGCCAGGCGCGTGGTGTATTGCCGGTCCGCGCTGTCGATCTTTGCGCCCAACTCGATGTTGACGCTGCTCTCGGGGTCGGTATTCGCGCTTTGGGCGTTGTAGGAATAAACGTCGCCAGAGGTGTTGAACGACGTGCCATAGGAGAAGTGGTAGGACTGCAGTGCGTTGGGCTGGTACAGCACGCCCAGGCGCTTGCTGGGCGCCGAAATACTCTGCGCATAAGACGTCGTGACCGGCGCACCCAAAGGAGTGGCTGCGGGAATGTTGTAGGCGCTGTAGTCCCCGCGCATGGTGTCAAAGCGCAATCCCAGCAGCACCTTCCAGTCTTTCGCAACCTGTATCAGGTCTTGCGCGTAGACACCCAGGCCCAACGCTGAAAAATCGTTGCCAGGTCGCAGAATGCGCGCGTCTTCATTGACGCCTGCGCCATCAAACGGCGTGCCGTACAGGGTTTGCGGCTTGGTGACGTCAATGCCGCCCTGCGCTGCGGTTCTGGCGGCATTGACAAACTTTTTCTCCTGGGCCAGGTCAATTCCAGCCACCATTTCATGTTTGAAACCCAGCGCCGTGAATTTGCGGTTGAAGTCACTTTGCAAGTGCAAGGTGTCAACATCCTGAATTTTCAAGGCCGCGCCCCGGTTGAAAACCGTACCGCCGTTCAAGCTGTCAAAGGTAACGGCTGTCGGGTTGGTCAAAGGCGTTGCGCTGGCGGGCGCCTGTCCTGCAAAACGGATGGTGCTCGCGCGCTGGTCACGGGTAAAGCGGCCTTGGCGGATCTGGGTTTGCAGTTCGTTGTCGCTGTCGAATCGGTGAATATGCTTGAAGGCCAGCCACTGTGCGCTGCCATCGTTGCGGTCGCTCGACGCACCAAAATAGGCGCTTGGGTCCAGCCCACCCATGATCGTGTTGGCGGCGGTGGTCGCGCTCGTATTGGGGCGGATCCAGGGCAAACCGTAATTGATGCCGTTTCTGTTCTCAAGGTAATACAGGCTGGCCATGAACTCATCTCTCTCGCCAATGCCAAAGCGGTAGGCCGCAGCAATGCCTTTTTTGTCGATGCTGGAGCCCGAACCGTTGTTGTCAGCCTTGGTGACCATCGTGTTGAGCCGCAGCGCCGAGCTTTCACCAGTCTGGATGTTGAAGTCGCCCAACACGCGTGCGTATCTGTGGCTGCCCAGCGTGGCTGTGATCTCATGCTCGGTGATCAGGCGGGGCACTTTGCTCACCTGGTTGGCCGCGCCGCCGGTGGAACCCCGCCCAAACAGCATGGACGCAGAACCGCGCAGCAATTCCACCCGGTCCACGTTGAAGGTGTCGCGGTCATAAAACGCCGGGTCGCGCATGCTGTCGATGAAGAGATCACCCGTCGTTGCCAGAGAGAAGCCACGCAGACGTATGTCTTCCTCGCCACCTTCGGCAGCCTGAAACGTGACACCGGCCGTATTGCGCAACACATCCTTCATGGTGTCCAGGTTGCGGTCGTCAATCAACTTCTCTGTGACGACTGTGATGGACTGCGGAATGTTGCGCAGCTGCTGGTTGCCTTTGGCAATCGCCGTGGTTGTAGCCCGGACGGCGTCTTTGCCCTCTGGCGCCTCGGCCTTTTCTTTGACAGTGACTGTTTTAAGCGTTTTGTCAGTCTCGGCGGGCGATTGCTGTGCCATTGCACCCATTGACCCTAACGATCCCGCCAGAAGCAGGGCGCCCAACGGCAGATAGGGCGAAGACGACGTTTCTGAACCTGAATTTTGCATGGAAGCTTCGCCTGTGAAGTGGATAACACTGGCTGGCAGCATTTAAGGCCCGAAGTGGCGGTTTTGTGCGGCTGGCTAAGAATTGCGTGGAACTCAACGCTAAACGCTATTGTACGGTAATGCGAATCATTCTTATTTAATGTGTGAAGTGAATTCGTTGATTTGGAGAAAAAACGGCAGGTTGCGCCAGTGGAAATGCAAAATTCGCGCCGGACGGCCCACCTTACGCCAATGCAAGAGAAGAGTCCATCGACACAA
Source organism: Rhodoferax sp. (assembly GCA_031360805.1). Classification (GTDB taxonomy): domain Bacteria; phylum Pseudomonadota; class Gammaproteobacteria; order Burkholderiales; family Burkholderiaceae_C; genus JANYCG01. Next base: position 22,532 of record JANMCB010000110.1, on the reverse strand, counting down.
AGAATGCTATTTAATAAATAGCTAACTATGTATATTAAACGAGGGCTATAAGCATAAAACACTGCTTTTTCGGAAAAATTTCGCGCTTCCGCCCAAAAAATTAACCTGGAGGTTCATTTCTAGAGCCTTTTCGCATTTGGATACCAAGAATTAACCGCTTAACGCGCTGTTGGTTGACAAAAACTAGTTTAAGCCTAAACTAACTGGTATGAACATTTTGTGTATTGGTGGTGGCCCGGCAGGGCTTTACTTTGCGTTGCTGATGAAGCTGCAAAACCCGGCGCATCAGATTACTGTGGTGGAGCGCAACAAGCCGTTTGACACCTTCGGCTGGGGCGTGGTGCTGTCAGACCAGACGCTGGAGAACCTGCGGGTGGCAGACCCGGTGAGCGCGCGCCTGATTGGCGAGGCGTTCAACCACTGGGATGACATCGAGGTGTTCTTCAAGGGAAAAAGCGTCCGGTCGGGCGGCCATGGCTTTTGCGGCATTGGTCGCAAGCGCCTGCTCAACATCCTTCAGGAACGCTGCATCGGCCTGGGTGTCGAACTGGTTTTTGAGACGGACGTGACGGACGACCAGCAGCTCGCCGCCCACTACCAGGCCGACCTGGTGATTGCCAGTGACGGCTTGAACAGCCGCATCCGCAACCGCTATGCCGCGTCGTTTCAACCGGATGTTGACCTCCGCCTTTGTCGGTTTGTCTGGCTTGGCACCCGCAAGACATTTGATGCGTTCACATTTGCGTTTGAGCAGACCGAGCACGGCTGGTTTCAGGCACATGCCTACAAGTTCGACGCTGATACCTCCACCTTCATCGTGGAAACGCCCGAGGACGTCTGGAAGGCGCATGGACTGGACGCCATGAGCCAGGCTGAAGGTATCGCGTTTTGCGAGCGCCTGTTTGCAAAGTACCTGGACGGCAATGCGCTGGTCAGCAATGCGCTGCACCTGCGCGGCTCGGCGCAATGGATCCGCTTTCCGCGCGTCGTGTGCAAAACCTGGGTGCACTGGATCAACGCGCTCGGCCGCAGCGACGGGCCGCCCCTAGCAAGGCCAGCCCCCTCGGGGGGCAGCGAACCACACGCAGTGGGGAGCGTGGGGGTGCCTGTCGTGCTGATGGGCGATGCGGCGCACACGGCGCATTTCTCGATTGGCAGCGGCACCAAGCTGGCGCTGGAGGATGCCATTGATTTGGCCAATGAATTCGCCGCAAGCAGCGACGAGCTGGTGACCAGCGCCGACATGGCCGTGGTGCTGCAGCGCTATGAAGCGCGGCGCAGCGTGGAAGTGCTGAAGATCCAGAATGCCGCGCGCAACTCGACTGAATGGTTCGAAAACGTGACGCGTTATACCGGCATGCAGATCGAGCAGTTTGCGTATTCAATGCTGACTCGCTCGCAGCGCATCAGCCACGAAAACCTGCGCCTGCGAGACGAAGCCTGGCTTAGCGGCTATGAAAGCTGGCTGAACGGCCATTCGCAACCGAAGGCGACGAGCGGCGCCCGCGCGCCCACACTGCCCATGCTGCTGCCGCTGCAGGTGCGCGGGCTCACATTGAAGAACCGCATCGTCGTCTCGCCCATGGCCACCTACAGCGCGGTGGACGGGCTGCCGCAGGATTTTCATTTGGTGCATTTGGGCGCCAGGGCACTGGGCGGCGCGGGCCTGGTGTTTGTAGAGATGACCAGCCCGACGCCTGAAGGACGCATCACCCCTGGGTGCACCGGCCTCTGGAGTGATGACCAGATGCGGGCCTTCGCGCGGATTGTCAATTTCGTTCACAGTCAAAGCAGCGCAAAAATCGGCATGCAACTGGGCCATAGTGGTCCCAAGGGCTCAACCCAGGTTGGTTGGGAAGACGCTGATGAACCGTTGCCGGAAAATAATTCGAAGGAGAGTTGCGCAAACTGGCCGGTGCTGGCCGCCAGCCCAGTTGCCTACGGCCCGCAAAACCAGACCCCGATGGCCATGACGCGCCGCGACATGGATCTGATGACGCACCAGTTCGTCGCGGCCACGGTGCGCGCTGCCGATGCCGGTTTTGACTGGCTGGAACTGCACTGCGCGCACGGGTATTTGCTGTCGTGCTTCATCTCGCCATTGACAAACCTTCGACACGACGATTACGGTGGTGACATTGAGGCACGCTGCCGCTATCCGCTGGAAGTGTTCACTGCCATGCGCGCCGTCTGGCCCGCCGGCAAGCCCATGAGCGTGAGAATCTCTGCCCACGATTGGGCGCCGGGCGGCAATACGGCAGACGATGCGGTGGTTGTGGCCCGCCTGTTCAAGGCGGCAGGTTGCGATTTCATCGACGTGTCGTCTGGCCAGACGACGCGCGCCGCCAAGCCGGTTTACGGCCGCATGTACCAGACGCCGTTCTCTGACCGCATACGCAATGAAGTCGGCATTCAAACAATCGCAGTGGGCGCCATTACTGAGGCGGACCAGGCCAACAGCATCATTGCGGCTGGCCGGGCGGACCTGTGTGCCATTGCCAGGCCGCACCTGGCAGACCCGGCGTGGACGCTGCATGAGGCCGCCCGACTGCACAACCGCGGCGTCGATTGGCCGCGCCAGTACCTGAGCGGCCGCGATCAGCTTTACCGCGAGATGGCCAAAGCGACGCAATTGGCAGCAGGCACCCAGTCGTCGCAAAGCGCGGCCACCCGGTTCGCGAATGAGGAGGGCAGCTAGTGGACCAGGAAGCCCGTCTGCATGGAACGACCCTGGCCGAGCATCCGCAGGCGCTCAGGTTGTGGCTGCGTCTGCTGACCTGCACGCAGTTGATCGAAACGCGGGTACGTACGGGTCTGCGCGAAAGGTTTGACACCACCTTGCCGCGCTTCGATTTGATGTCGCAGCTACAGCGCTCGCCCGACGGCCTGCGCATGAACGAGCTGTCGCGACGGATGATGGTGACACGCGGCAACATCACCGGCATCACCAACCAGCTCGTCAGTGAAGGTCTGGTGGCGCGGTTGGACGAGGCCACCGATGGGCGCGTCTGGCGGGTCAAGCTCACCCCGAAGGGTCAAACACAATTTTCCGCCATGGCGCTTGAACACGAAGGCTGGATCGTGAGCGCATTTGGCGGCCTTTCAGACAAAGATGTCTCAACCCTGCACGGCCTGCTGGGCCAGGTCAAACAAGGAATTTCCGCATGAAACATTACGTCACGCCCGGCAACCCGATGCACCGGCAATTCAATGCCCAGGCGCTCTATCAGGCCCGGCATTTCTCCTGGGCCTTTCAGCAGGCCGATGACCACGGCGGTGTGGGTACGCTCACGCTGAACCGGCCAGAGCGCAAAAATCCGCTGACCTTTGACTCCTACGCCGAGTTGCGTGACCTGTTCCAGGCGTTGAAGTATGCAACCGACGTCAAAGCCGTCGTCATTACAGGCGCAGGTGGCAATTTTTGCAGCGGCGGCGACGTGCATGAAATTATCGGACCGCTGCTCAAGATGAGCATGCCGGAGATGCTGGAGTTCACCCGCATGACTGGCGAATTGGTCCGCAATATGCGCAATTGCCCGCAACCCCTTATAGGTGCGATAGACGGCATTTGCGCGGGTGCTGGCGCCATGATGGCGCTGGCCTGTGACATGCGTTATGCCAGTGCCGCCACCAAAACCGCCTTTCTGTTCACTCGCGTGGGTCTGGCTGGCGCGGACATGGGGGCCTGCGCGCTGCTGCCGCGCATGATCGGGCAGGGCAGGGCCAGCGAGTTGCTGTTCACCGGGCGTGCGATGACAGCGCAGGAAGGGCTCAACTGGGGGTTCTTCAACGCCCTGTATGACTCAAGCGAACTGCTTCCCAAAGCGCAGTCGGTGGCACAGGACCTTGCCGTTGGGCCTACGTTTGCCCATGGCATGACCAAGACCATGCTGCAGCAGGAGTGGAGCATGACGATAGAGCAGGCGATTGAAGCCGAGGCGCAGGCGCAGGCGATTTGCATGCAAACTCAGGATTTCAGGCGCGCCTACGATGCGTTTGCAGCCAAGCAGAAGCCGGTTTTTGGGGGCGATTGAGCATGGGCGCAAACCAACTGGCTGTTGCAGAGTCTGGGGAGTTTGCCATTGCGCCGACGGACCACCTGGGCCTGCCATTTTTTTCCCAGGCACACCAGGCGCTGGCGGCTGACCTTGTGCCGTGGGCGGCCCGCCAGTCGGTTGATGAAACCGATGACCGGCGGGCCTGCAAAGAGTGGGTGTCGCTGCTGGGCGACGCGGGTTGGCTGGGATACTGCGTGCCGGCCGAGTTTGGTGGTGCGATGCAGCGGCTTGATTCCCGTGCCCTGGTGATCCTTCGCGAGACCCTGGCTTTTTATTCGCCGCTGGCCGATTTTTCTTTCGCCATGCAGGGGCTGGGCAGTGGCGCAATCACATTGGCCGGAACGCTTGCGCAGAAGGCCGCCTATTTGCCCAGTGTGGCGCGGGGCGACAAGATTGCCGCGTTTGCCCTGAGTGAGCCCGATGCCGGCTCCGACGCGGGCGCAATGGCCATGGTTGCGCGACAAATGGAAACTGATGGCGCCGCTGGCGAGCCAGGAACCTTCTGCCTGTCGGGGACCAAAACCTGGATCAGTAATGGTGGCATTGCCGACTACTACTGCGTGTTCGCCAAAACCGACCCTGGTGCCGGCACCCGCGGCATCAGCGCTTTCATTGTCGATGCCGATACCAAAGGGCTGGATGCGTCGGAACACATCGAAGTGATGGCGCCGCATCCACTGGCGACACTGCGGTTTGACAATTGCAAAGTGCCCGCCACGGCGCTTCTGGGTGAACGCAATGGCGGCTTCAAACTGGCGATGCAGACTCTGGATATTTTCAGGGCTTCTGTCGCCGGTGCGGCCCTGGGCATGGCGCGGCGCGCGTTGTATGAGGCGGTGCGTTACGCGCAGGCGCGCCCCATGTTTGGCCAGCGTTTGAGTGATTTTCAGTTGACACAGGCCAAGCTGGGTGAAATGGCTGCGTTGATTGATGCGGGCGCCATGCTGACCTACCGCGCCGCCTGGATGCGCGACGTATTGGGTACGGCAACCATCGCAGACGCTCAAAAGTACACGGCAGTCGCGGCCATGGCCAAAATGACTGCAACGGAAAACGCGCAAAAGGTCATCGACATGGCGCTGCAGTTGCACGGCGGCATGGGCGTGAAGGTGGGCACCAAGGTTGAAAGCCTCTATCGGGATATCCGCTCACTGCGCATTTACGAAGGCGCGACTGAAGTACAGCAGTTGATCATTGGTAAATCAGTCTTGCGGGCGCATTCAAATAATTTACGGAGCTGATCCATGAGCGGCGCTGCGCAAACACCACGGCAACCTGCCTACACCGCACAAACGGATTCGTTTGTGCGTGATCGGCTGCCCGCAGCGAACCAAATGCCTCTGTTGCGCTTTGACACACCCGAGCTTCAATTCCCCGAGTGCGTCAATCTGGTGGAGGCCTTGTTCGCGCGGGCTCATGCCTTTGGCCACTCCGAACGGCCTTTTCTACGATCCAGCCGAATCACCTTCAGTTACGCCGAGGCTCATGAGCGTGTCAACCGAATTGCGGCGCTGCTCACCCTGGAATATGGCTTGGTTCCGGGCAACCGCGTGCTGCTTCGCGGCGGCAATTCGATTGGAATGGCTCTGAGTTGGCTGGCCGTGGTCAAGGCTGGTCTGGTCGCTGTGGCCACCATGCCACTGCTTCGGGCCAAGGAGCTGGGTGACATTCTGGACACATCAAAACCTGTGCTTGCCCTGTGTGACGCCCAGTTGCGCAATGAGCTCGACATCGCGATTGGCAACCGGCCACAGGGCATTCGAATCCTTGTGTTCAACGCAGCGAACAGCCCTGATGACCTGGGTGTGTTGTGCGCCAGTCAAAGTGGCGAGTTTCAAGCCTGCCCAACTGCCGCAACCGATATTGCCCTGATGGCGTTCACCTCGGGCACGACCGGCAAGCCCAAGGCCGCCATTCATACCCATCGCGATGTGCTGGCAGCCTGTGAGACCTGGCCGCGCCATGTGTTGAAGGCTGAGCCCTCGGATATCGTGATGGGTTCACCACCGCTGGCGTTTACCTTCGGCTTGGGTGGCATGCTGATTTTCCCGATGTGGGCCGGGGCCTCGGTCTATTTCCCGGATCAGCCCTACGCGCCACAGTCCATGGCAAGCCTCATTCATGAGGTCGGCGCGACCATTTGCTACACAGCGCCCACCTTTTACCGGCAGATGGCGCCGCACATGAAAGAAATCAGCACCCAACGGGGATTGCCTGCTTTGCGCACCTGCGTGAGCGCAGGTGAGGGACTGCCGGACGCGACCCGCACACTGTGGCGTGAGGCCACCGGCATCGAGATGCTCGACGGTATTGGCGCCACCGAAATGTTTCACATCTTCATCTCATCAGCAGGGCAGGCGGTCCGCCGGGGTGCCATCGGGAAAGTGGTGCCGGGGTACACCGCGAAAGTGGTTGACGACAGCGGGGCCGAACTGCCGCGTGGCACGGTTGGAAAACTGGCCGTGATTGGCCCGACGGGCTGCAAATACATGGACGACACACGCCAGAAAAACTACGTTAAAGACGGCTGGAACCACCCCGGCGACGCTTTCCTGCAGGACGCTGACGGCTATTTTTTCTACCAGGCCCGCACCGACGACATGATCATCACGTCGGGCTACAACGTTGGCGCCCCGGAAGTCGAAGACGCGCTGCTCAAGCACATCGCGGTTGCAGAGTGCGCCGTTATTGGCCAGCCTGATGACGAGCGTGGCATGCTGATCAAGGCCTATGTGGTGCTCAAAACCGGGCAGCAGGCTGATCTGGCCATGGTCAAGTCGCTGCAAGACCACGTCAAGGCATCGATTGCGCCATACAAGTACCCGCGCGAAATTGAGTTCGTCAGCAGCCTGCCGCGCACCGAAACCGGCAAGCTGCAGCGGTTCAAACTCAAATCACCCACCTGACCACCACTTTCTGAAAAGAGCACTGTCATGAAGCACCTTCAACCGTCTGGCTGGCTGCCAGCCAAAGGCTACGCGAACGGGATGGCTGCTCGCGGCACGCAGGTCTTTGTGGGCGGTCAGATCGGCTGGAACGCCCAGCAGCAGTTCGAAACCGACGATTTCATCGCCCAGACGGCGCAGGCGCTGCGCAATATCGTGGCGGTGCTGAATGAGGCCGGTGCTGGCCCACAGCACATCGCACGAATGACCTGGTACATCACCGACCGGGCAGAGTACGTGAGTCGTCTGAAGGAGCTCGGTGCTGTCTACCGCGAGGTCATGGGCCGCAACTTCCCGGCCATGAGTTGCGTACAAGTTGCGGCCCTGGTCGAAGAGCGTGCCAAGGTCGAAATTGAAGTGACGGCCGTAGTTCCGGACTAGCTCAATTTAACGCATCAGGCGGTCCAGCGTACCGGATTTGAACAGACCGCCCGCTGCAGCTTCTACCTTGCGCGCCGCCGGTCGCCGGGTGCCACCAGGCCCGCGTGGCACGACCTCAGGCAAGCCGCCAAAGGCGATCTGGCCGGCGTCTACCTCCACCTGTGTGCCGTCTGAGGCTTCCATGGTGGCGATGCCGGTGTTCACCTTGAGGTAGGTGCCGGCCGGGTCGGTGTTCACCGCATCTTCCGAGACCACGATTTCGATGTCGGTCCCTCGAATGCCGATGGTGGCAGTACTCGTCACAAACGCAACCTTGCCCTTGAGCGTCGCTCGCCCCGAAATGTAGCGCAGCCCACCTTTGAGTACCTCCAGAGTCTTTTGACGCAGGTCAGCCGGGCCTTTGAGTTTCAACGCCTTCACCTGCAGCCGCGAGTCGGCCCGCATGGCCATGCGCGCGCCATCGTCAAACCGCACCAATGCTTCGGATTGGCCGACGCTCACAAATTCGTCACCCTCGCGCAGGCGCGAACCGACGACTGCATTCCACAAACGGTCGCCGCGTTGAATCTGCACCTGCCCGTTGAGCGCCATCACGCGGGCGGCGTGCGCGCTCACGGCTGGCAACAGAGTCAACGCGGCTGCGAGGGCCGCGCCATTCAACACGGAACGCGCGCAGCGTGCAACGCCGGCTGGCACAAGCCCGGCGGGTGATATGGATGGTGTTGGCATAAGTAGGTCCCTGTAAGCTGTCGTGTTGGTTGTGCGCAAAAATACCGGTCAGAAGCACCGGCATTGCGCCTGGCCGTAAACTTCAATGCAATTTTTGCACTATGTTACCAATCCTTCAATCGGTCCTTCAACGCAAAGGTGCGCAGTTGCGGTTGTGGGTGCCCGTTTTCTTTCTGATTTTTACTTTGAGTGGCTGTGCTGACTTTGGCTATTTGATGCATTCTGTCAATGGCCATTTGGCGCTCATGCGGGCGGCAGAACCCATTGATGCGATGCGCGGTGACGCGAATACAAGGCCCGACCTGCAGGCCCGCCTGCACCTGGCACAGCGCATGCGTCGCTTCGCTGTAACCGATCTGGGCCTGCCAGACAACGCAAGCTACACCCGCTATGCCGACCTGCAACGGCGTGCCGTGGTGTGGAATGTTGTGGCCGCTCCCACCTTGTCGTTGACCGTCAAAACCTGGTGTTTCCCAGTGACTGGCTGCGTCGGATACCGTGGCTATTTTGAAGAGGCTCAAGCGCAGGCGCTGGCGGCCGAACTTCGGACGCAGGGCATGGAGGTCAGCGTGTATGGTGTGCCGGCCTATTCCACATTGGGCTGGCTCAACTGGGCGGGCGGCGACCCTTTGCTAAACACCTTTATTGGTTACCCGGAGGGTGAACTGGCCCGTCTGATTTTTCATGAATTGGCGCATCAAGTCGCATTTGCCAAAAACGACACGACTTTCAACGAATCGTTTGCGACTGCGGTCGAGCGGCTGGGCGGCACCCGTTGGCTGGCACTGCAGGGGTCGGCCACCGACAACACAGAATTCAATGCCAGCAGCCAGCGCCGCTCCCAGTTTCGTGCACTTGCGCTGGCGACCAGAAATTCACTCAAGGCGATTTACCAGGAAACCGCACCGGCTGGCGCTGGTGCTGGTGCTGGCGACAACGACGTGAGCGTGATGCAGCACGTCGCCTACCAACACTTCAGGCTCCAAGACGCGACACTCAGGGCGCAGTGGGTTGATTCTGCCACCCTCGCGCCAGAGGCCGCATTGCGGCAATTGGGTGGCTACGACACCTGGGTTGCGAACGCCAACAACGCAAGCTTTGGCGCACAGGCCGCGTATGACGAACTGGTGCCGGATTTTGAACGGCTCTTTGAAAACATCGCCAGGCAACCCGGCCCAACCTGGCAGCAGTTTTATGATGTGGTCAGGCGGATCGCCGCGCTGCCTACACCTGAGCGGGTCGGGGCACTTAAAAGCGCGGCACAAGCCGTCATTCATTGAGGGAGAACTATTTTGGCTGACCTGCATATTTTGCGTAAACACAAACTCGGGTTGCCTGCGGCGCGCAAGATCGCCTTTGCCTGGGCCGAGCAGGCCGAGCGCGACTTTTCAATGGATTGCTCTTACGAAGAGGGCAAAACCAGCGACGAGGTGGGGTTTTCGCGCTCCGGCGTCAAAGGCTCGCTGGTCGTTACAGCCGACAAGTTTGAGCTGAACGCCACCTTGGGCTTTTTGCTCGGTGCTTTCAAAGGCCGCATTGAAGGTGAAATCGTGAAGAATCTGGATACCCTGCTGGCGCATGCGCCGCACGCTCCGGTTGTATCCCACCCGCCTTCTTCAACTGCCAAATCGGCGGGTGCGAAAAAGGCGGCTGGAAAAAAGTGATCGACCGCGTGGCGACGTCTGACAGTCAAACCATCGGCCCGCTGGCTGGCCTTAAGGTGATCGAAATGGGCCAGTTGATTGCCGGACCATTTGCAGCCAAAACACTCTCGGACTTTGGTGCCGATGTCATCAAGATAGAACCGCCTGGCCAGGGCGCGGCTGAGGGTGGTGATCCGCTGCGACGCTGGCGTCTGTTGAAGGATGGCACGTCGGTCTGGTGGCAAGTACAGTCGCGCAACAAGCGCTCCCTGGCACTGGATTTGCGCCAGCCTGAGGCTCAGGATATCGTGCGGCGCCTGACTTCTGAGGCTGACGTTGTGATCGAGAATTTTCGTCCGGGCGCGCTGGAGGGCTGGGGCCTCGGTCCCGAAGTCCTGCAGGGGGCGAACCCATCCCTGATCATGCTGCGGATCAGCGGTTACGGGCAGACGGGCCCGTACCGTGATCGACCCGGGTTCGGTGTCGTCGCCGAGGCCATGGGCGGGCTGCGCCACCTGACAGCCGAGCCAGGGCATGTGCCCGTGCGCGTTGGCGTGAGCCTTGGTGACACGCTGGCCGCGCTGCATGGTGTCATTGGCATCCTGATGGCCTTGCACCATCGGCATCGCACGGTCACTGCGCAATTCCCCAAGGGCACGGGCCAGGTGGTTGACGTGGCTCTGTTTGAAGCGGTTTTCAATTGCATGGAAAGCCTGCTGCCCGAATACAGCGCCTTCGGCGCAGTGCGTGGGCCCGCTGGCAGTGCGCTTCCAGGCATTGCACCGACCAATGCCTACCGTTGCCTTGACGGCGGATATGCCCTCATTGCCGGCAATGGCGACAGCATTTTCAAGCGGCTGATGCGGGTGATCGGGCGTACCGATCTGGAGTTGGACCCTACGCTTGCCGACAATTCAGGCCGCGTTGCACGCGTGAACGAGCTGGACGCGGCCATTGGTCTATGGACCAAGAACCGCACGGTGGATGAGGTGTTGTCTGCGCTTGCCGGCGCTGACGTTCCTGCGGGCAAAATTTATACGGTGGCAGACATTGCGTCGGATGCGCACTTTGCGGCTCGCGGCATGTTGCAGCAAGTGTCAATGGCGGATGGCAGTGCACTGCTGGTGCCGGGGTTTGTGCCCAAGATGTCGGCCACGCCAGGCGGTCACCGGCGCAATGCACCGACACTTGGCCAGGACACCGACGAAGTGCTTCGTGAAGTTGGTTTGACACCCGGCCAGATTGCCACGCTGCACGAGCGCGGAATCGTTCAATAAAACTTTTCCGGCACAGGGCAGATTCAGCTCAACGTTGCGATCAGGTCAATGTACTGCTGCATGGCTGCTTTGGAATCAGTGCCCTTCAGGGCATTCCAGGCGTCCCATTTGGCGCGGCCTACCATGTCGGTGAAGCCCGGTTTTTTCTCGGCGTTGTCGCCAATACTGCCCTGCTTGTAAAGCGAATAGAGCTTGAGCATGGTGGCGTTGTCGGGGCGCTCGGTCAGGTTTTTGGAACTTGCTGCAGCGGCTTCAAAGCTTGCTTTCAGGTCGGCCATGGTGATTCTCCGGAAAAAAAGTTAAACAGAACCCAATTCAACACGCGACAGGCAAAAAGTCGCGAACTGGGTACTTGCCCTGTATCTTAACGGGGCAGGTCGCTTGCAGAATAGGGTCTTTCCCACGATTTGTCTGGAGTTCATATGGTTACCCGATTTAAAGCTCAGGACAGAGCCGTACAAGCAACCCGCAAAGTGGCCGCCACGCTTGGGCCGGTCGCAAAGCAGGCAGGCAAAACGGCCCGCAAAGCCGCCAGAGCGGTGCGCAAGGATGTTGGAGCGGCCGTCAGTGGTTCATTAGGTTTGAGTGGCGAGCGCATGACCAAGGTCGATACGGCCTGGCTTCGCATGGACAGCGAATCCAACCTGATGATGATCGTGGGTGTCTGGATTTTGAAACCCTCCATCACGTATGAGGCTCTGTGTCAGCGCATTGAAGATCGGTTGCTCAAATACCCGCGTTTCATGCAACGCGTCGAGCAGGACTCGGCCGGAGCCACCTGGGTGAACCACGATGGTTTTGACATCACCCAGCAGGTTGTCACCGAACACCTGGACAGGCGGCCCAAGGGGCAGCAGCAGCAGGCGCTGCAGGATCGGGTGGCCGAACTTGCCGTGACGCCGCTGGACAAGCATCGGCCCTTGTGGCAATTTCACTTGATCGAGGACTATCAGGGTGGGTCCGCGATGGTGGTTCGCATTCACCACTGTATTGCTGATGGCATTGCCTTGATATCGGTCACGCAGTCGCTGGTCGATGGCGGCAGTGCCCCGCCCGAACGCAAACCCCGCCCGGCGAAGCGCGACGGGATGGAGGGCGTGCAGGATTGGGTGGAGCAGAGTGTGTTCAAGCCGTTTTCCAATCTGGTTGCCAATGCAATGGGCGCGGCCAGTCAGGGTGCTGCAAGGTCGATGGACTTGCTCAATGACCCGCAAAAGGGCGTCGAGCAAGGATTGGGCAACGCCCTGGATATCGCAAGAATGGCCTACCAGGTGGCTACCGATACGGCCGCTTTGGTGCTGATGCCGGACGACTCCCCAACCCGGCTCAAGGGTGTGCCGGGCACCACCAAGCGGGTCGCCTGGTGCCAGCCAATTCCGCTGGAAGAGGTCAAAGCCGTCAGCAAAGCGTTGAACTGTTCCATCAACGACGTGTTGATGAGTTGCGTGGCGGGCGCCGTCGCGCAGTACCTGATGGCCCTGGGTGACGATGTCAAAGGCAAGGAGATCCGTGCCATGGTGCCAGTGAACCTTCGACCGATTGAGCATGCCTACAAACTGGGCAATCAGTTTGGCCTGGCGCCCATCGTGCTGCCGATTGGCATCGACAATCCCATTGAGCGGGTTTACGAGGTGCGTCGGCGGATGAGCGCGCTAAAAGGCAGCATGCAGCCCTTGCTGGCGTTTGGCATGCTGGCAGTGGCGGGCCTGCTGATCAAACCGGCACAGGACGCCATGCTCAGCCTGTTCTCCAAAAAGACGACTGCGGTCATGACGAATGTGCCAGGCCCGAAGGAGAAGCTGAAGTTCTGTGGCTCAACCCTTGAGCAAAGCCTGTTCTGGGTGCCGCAAAGTGGCACCGTCGGCTTGGGGGTTTCAATCCTGAGCTATGGTGGCGGTGTTCAGTTTGGTGTCATGACCGATGCCACGCTTTGCCCTGATCCGCAAGCCATCATTGACCAGTTTGAGCCGGAGTTTGCCAAACTGGCTTTGGTCACCCTGATGTTGCCGTGGGGTGACTAGCCAACGGCGCTGTTGGCCAGCGGGTCAGTCCTCCAGTTGGGTTCGGGCCAGCTCAACCTCCAGCCTCTGGGTTGCGTCCATCGGTTTAAGGCTGGCCGCCTGCTCATAGAGGCGGGTCGCTTCGGCCAGGCGGGCGTCGCCCTCCAGCATCACCAGCGCGTTCGCGTACTCGATGATTCCGATCGCTGAGCCCGGCTTCAATTTGAGCGCCTCTTGAAACAGTTTCAATCCGGTTTCTTTTCGGGCGCCATAGGTCATGCCACCGATGAGGGCACCCACTTTGTCGATGACCTCAGCATGAAAAGTTCCCAAAGCGATATGGGCATCGGCATGTTTGGGCTGCAGTCTGATCGTTGTTTCCAGCGCTGACTTGATTTTCCCGCCAAGGCCCAGAGCAAGCGCCTTGGCGACACTGATTCCCTGGCTGTAGCGCCCCATGGCATAGGCCTGCCAATAGTGGGCCGATGGGCACTGCGGGTTCTCCAGCAACTGGGCGTCGGCGCGCTTTGCCACTTCAAGAAAGAGGTCAAGCCGCGTCTTCTCCTTCCTCTCCAGGTAGGTTGCGTAAACGCAAGTGGCCTTGTTGGCGACAACAATTCCCGTGCCGCCGGCCTTGAGTCCGGCCAGTGCAGCCTGCTGAAAATGGCCACAGTGAAACAGTGTCCAGGCCTCAAGCACAGCTGATTCCTTTGGCAATGGCTCGGCGTCGCCCTGGTGCAGTGCACCCCAATTCTTGACGACTCGGGCAACATCGAATTCATAGTCACCTGCCTCGGAGAATGTTGTCCACTTTGCCATGGTTGTCTTCTTTCGTGAAACTATGGTGTTGGAGGCTGGTTGCCGTAGGCGCCGATCAATGAAAGCAGATGCTGACGCTGGCCGGCTTCAAGATAGGGCACCAGAAGGTTCAGCACGTGATGCGCACCACGCAGCAACGCTGCCTGGGCGCTTTCAGGCTCCAGCGCCCGCCTGGGGTCACGCACGTATTCAAAACTCAACCAATAGGTCAGCACCACGACCATGCTGGTCGCAGTTGCTTCTACTTCGCGGGGGTCAATGCTGACCGCGCCTGCGCGGCTCATGCCGTCTAGCATCGCCTTGACGGCACGGGTCTTGTTTTTCAGCACGGCCTGGAAGTGCGTTTCAAGGCGGCGGTTTTTGCTCAGGAGGTCGTTGAGGTCGCGGTACAGAAAGCGGTATTGCCAGATCAGCTCAAACAGCGTGTGAAGAAAAAACCATGCATCTTCGACGTCGCGGACCCCGTCACTGGCGTTCAGCAGCTCATTCAGCGAGCGCTCATAGCGGTCAAACAGGGAATTGATCAGTTCGTCTTTGGCCGGGTAATGGTAGTAGAGGTTGCCAGGGCTGATGCTGAGTTCCGCCGAAATCAGCGTGGTTGAAACATTTGGCTCACCGAAACGGTTGAACAGTTCAAGCGTCACTTCCAGAATGCGCTCGGCGGTTCTACGGGGCGCTTTTTTTGCCATCAGTGCCTCAGGACTGAATACCGAGCGCAATGGCAGCCCGCTTGCCCGGCGCAAGCAAGTCGCCTAGGTCATCCATCACGTCCTGCAGGGTCGTGATGGCCTGGCCTGTGCGTGTACGGGCTGGTGGTGGCTGGGTCAGATGCCGTTTTGGATCGTTGAGGATATCAAAGTCAAGGGAAATGCCGTGCTGCGACAGCTTGGCCGACATCCCGGTCTTGCGGGATCGCAGCATTTGACGTGTCTGCTGGTAGGCGTGCTCCGCCAGATGCTGGCGCTTGGCATAGCTGAACGCGTTGGCCAGATACAGCTCCGGGTCGCGGTGATCGGGTTCGATCAGGATCAAGTCGGTGTTGGGATAGGCATGTTGATAGTGCTTCATCCCGAGCTCCATGCGCGAATGAATCATGGAGCGAAAGGTCTGGCTCAGCACTGCAGGCAAGCCGCCATCCACAATGCGTGGAATGCGGCGCTTTTCCAGAGCCAGACCGCGCTGCATGACCCGCGTCACCTGTGGGGCGGAAGCGTCGAAAGGCACCAGCGGGTTCAAGCAGAGCATCAGGTCAACGCCTTCTTCCAGGGCAACTGACGCATGCATGGTTTTCTTGAGGGCGCCATCAACGTAATACTGGTCGTCAATTTCAACCGGTGGAAAAAGGCCAGGCAGGGCGGCGCTGGCCTGCACCGCCCGCGATATCGGCACATGATCCCAGCCGGGCCTGCCAAACGGCGCTGACTCGGCGCTGTCCAGATTGGTCGCGACCAGCGTGAGCTTGCTTTTGAGCTGTCGGAAATCGTTGGTTCGACCCGGTGCCGCGAACATGCGCGCGAGTTGGGCGTCAATCTGGTCGCTGGAAAAGACGCCCGTCGGCAAGGCTGCGCCCAGTCGCTCGACCACCTCGGTAATGGACTTGCGCTCAACGGCAAGTCGCCAGATGGCCGACATCAGAAGGCCGGGCAGCATGATGGCCCGGCGGGTGAATTCACTGTAAGCAGGGACCATCAACCAGGACGGGTCAAAGTGGTCGGGCGAAGACGCTTCACCACGGCGCCGGTCAGACGCATCATTCAAAATGAACGACGCCAACAATTCGCGCGGTGTGATGCCATTGGCCAGACTGGCGGCAATGAAACCGCCTGCCGAGACACCAACGTAATGGTCCAGCCCCGTGATGTCCAGGCCGATCAATGATTCATCAAGCGCACACAGCGCGCCAATTTCATAAATGGCGCCCAAAGGTCCGCCGCCCGACAACGCGAGGGCGATTTTGGAAGTGCTGGAGGATTTACGCTTCATGCGGCAAAGTGTAGAGGCGCAGGGGCGTCAGAAATGCTGCGTTGCAGCACGATCGGACATGAATTTGGCACCGGGCATTCGCAATTCGAATGCCGCGCCCTGGTGGCCGGTTGCGAGTCAACCGCGTTTTCGGGCGGGGGTGCTCTTGCCGGCTGCTTTGGCCGCGGGTTGGGTCACTGCCTTTGCTGCAACTTTCCTGGCAGCCTTGGGTGCAGTTTTTGCGACGGTCTTTGCAGGGGTTTTTGCGGCAGCCTTGGCCGTCAAGTTGCGAACGCTCTGGTTCAGTTCGTCGATGCGGGCAATCAAGGCGGTGACGTCCTTGGCCGAGGGTACTCCGAGCTTGTTCAAGGCTTTGGCAACGCGGTCCTCAAAAATATTTTCAAGCTTGTCCCATTGGCCAGAAGCCTTGCCAGTGATATCGCCAGCCATGGCCGTCATGCGACTGGTTGCTTCTGCAATTCTCTCTTCGGCAGCGGCTTGGGTCTTGCGCTGGATACTGGTACCTTCCTTGACAAGCGACTCAAGCGCCTTGCTGCCTTCAGCTTGCGCCTTGGCAAATGCGCCGAGGCCGGCCTGCCAGATCTGCTGCGCAGAGTCCTTAACGGACCCCTTCAAATGAATTCCGGATTGCGTGGATGCTTTCTCGGCGCTTTCCTTATTAACCACCTTCTTGACCATGTTTGTCTCCTGTTGAAAGTATTGTCGCGAAAAATATTGAAATTTCCTTGACCCAAATCAAAGGGGTTTTCCAGCCGAACTCTACGCGTGCCATTTGACGGCGTGTAGGGTGACCCTTCTAATTTGCACACCAACGCGGTACTTTCCCCGCAGAACCAGCGCAGTCGCGGGTTTGTTCTAGGGTCCGTGTCGCGGCTGTATCGGCAGAATGAAAGTTTTCTTCGAACCTCCTGGGAGTCTTTAATGCAGTATTTCGTCACTGGCGCAACCGGATTCATTGGCAAGCGGCTCGTGAAGAAGTTGCTTGAGCGCAAAGGCGCCGTGGTCTATTTCCTGATTCGCAAGGAAAGTGAAGACAAAGTGGCTGCCCTGCGCGAGTATTGGGGTGCCAGTGCCGCCCGTTCAATTCCTGTGTTTGGCGACTTGACGGCCAAGAAACTGGGTGTGGCGGCTGAAAGCGTGAAAGCGCTTAAGGGAGAGATTGACCATTTTTACCACCTGGCGGCGGTGTATGACCTGGGTGCCTCCGAGGAAAGCCAGATCGCCGTCAACGTCGATGGAACCCGCAACACGGTCGATTTCGCCAAGGCGATCGACACCGGCCATTTCCACCATGTGTCATCCATCGCGGCAGCCGGCCTGTACGAAGGCGTGTTCCGCGAAGACATGTTTGATGAGGCTGAAAACTACGACCATCCGTATTTCATGACCAAGCACGAGAGCGAAAAAATCGTGCGCAAGGAGTACAAAGGCGCCTGGACGGTGTACCGCCCGGCGATGGTCGTGGGCGACAGCACCACGGGCGAGATGGACAAGATCGATGGCCCGTACTACCTCTTCAAGCTGATCCAGCGCATGCGCCAGATATTGCCGCCGTGGATGCCGTCGATTGGCCTGGAGGGCGGGCGCCTCAACATTGTGCCGGGAGATTTTGTCGTCAACGCGCTGGACTACATCAGCCATGGCAAGGCCGCCACCAAGGGCAAATGTTTCCATCTTGTTGACCCGGTCGGCTACCGCGTGGGTGACGTGCTGAACATTTTCACCAAAGCCGCGCATGCGCCCAAGATGAACCTGTTCGTCAACGCCGCGCTGTTGGGTTTCATCCCCAAAAGCGTGAAGAAAGGGCTGATGGCGCTGGCGCCAGTGCGCCGGGTTTACAAGGCCATCATCAACGACATTGGCATCCCGGAAGACATGATGTCGTTCATCAATTACCCGACGCGGTTTGACTGCCGCGAGACCGAAGCCGCACTGAAGGGCAGTGGCATCGCCGTGCCCAATTTGCACGATTACGCCTGGCGCTTGTGGGACTATTGGGAGCGCCATCTGGACCCGGCACTGTTCATTGACCGCAGCCTGAAAGGCACAGTCGGCGGCAAGGTGGTGCTGATCACCGGCGGCTCCTCTGGCATCGGCCTGTCTGCCGCCTGCCGGTTTGCCGAAGCCGGCGCCGTTACCGTAATCTGCGCGCGCGGCGAAGACCAGTTGGCCGAAGCGAAAAAAACCATTGAAGAGGCCGGCGGAAAGGGCGCCAAGGTTTTCACCTACCAGGTGGACATCGTCAATGAAGCCGACTGCGCCGCGTTCGTGAAGAAAATGGAAGACAACCATGGAGGTGTTGACTTTTTGATCAACAACGCCGGTCGCTCCATTCGCCGCGCGATCGAAGCCAGCTACGACCGCTTCCACGACTTCGAGCGCACCATGGCGCTCAACTATTTTGGCGCGCTGCGCATCACCATGGGCCTGCTGCCTGGCATGGTGGCCAAACGCAAAGGCCACGTGGTGAACATCAGCTCCATCAGCGTGCTGGTCAACGCGCCGCGCTTCGCGGCCTACGTGGCCAGCAAGGCGGCACTGGACGCCTGGACCGGTTGCGCAGCTTCTGAATATGCCGACCAGGGCGTGACCTTCACCACCATCAACATGCCGCTGGTGCGCACCCCCATGACAGCGCCCACCAAAATTTACGACAGCATGCCGCTCTTGATGCCCGAGGAAGCCGCCGCCATGCTGGTCAACGCCTGCATTGAAAAGCCGGTGCGCATAGCCACGCGGCTGGGAACGGCCGTTGAGTTGCTGCACGCGGTGACGCCGCGCATCACGCAGATCATGATGAACACGACCTTTCGCATGTTCCCGGACAGCGCGGCTGCGAAGGGTGAAAAATCCGCCAAACCAACCTTGTCACCCGAGGCAATTGCGATGTCGGAGATGATGCGGGGCATCCATTTCTGATCAAAATATACCCATTCTGGGTATATTGGAGGCTCAGGGCGACGGTTTTTCGTCAAAAATCGATAAAAAACGGCCCTCGCCCTCGCATAATATAGATAATTTGCTATGTGTTGCATAGTAAACGTATTTTTGACAACCTCACCATGAAAAGACAGCCTTTCGCCAGTCTGGTGCTTGGCATCGGCTTGGCAGGCTGTGCGTCATTGACCGCATTGCATGGGCCGGGCCACCTGCAAAACTGGTTTGCTGACCCGTTCTTTCAATTTACCCATGTGGTTGCCGATTGCCCGGTGCCACTTGGGCCATTCATAACCGCTGAACAGCGCCCGGCACAGGCGCATCGGCGGGCCGAGAAGGGCACGAGTTGCTGGCTGGCCGGCAAGTGCGACAAGCCCAATGCCTATGCTTACGATGCCGAAATTGCAACCGCGCTCAAGAGATTGCTAAGCCAGAACCAGCTCTATACCCATTCGCCAATGGTGAATTCGTCGCTTTGGGCCACCGTGCAGGGCCGCGTCGTGACGATTGAAGGTTGCGTTGCGGGCGACGTGGCGACGGGTTTCGACCATGCGCTGATCAGGACCCAAATTGAAACCATGGCGTCCGCCGTGCCAAATGTGCTGCAGGCGGTGGCGTTGATTCGCGTCAGCGCAGAGGCAAGGGCAGGGCTTGCGGTGCCGTACAAGGTTCGGCCCTGAAAGTCAGGCTCAAGTCATCACCATTCTGTAACCCGCCGGCCCGGGCAACATCCGGTTCAAAATAAGACGGTTGCGCTATGATTGACGTTTACGTAAACGTCAATTAGTGGCGTTGCCCGTGTTCGCCCCATTTTTGGAGACTTCTGCGTCATGACCAACCTGTCCGCCGACTACCAAGCCCTCGCCAACTACCGCCCTACCCACAAGGTGCGCTTCGTCACGGCCGCCAGCCTGTTTGACGGGCACGACGCGGCCATCAACATCATGCGGCGCATTTTGCAGGGCATGGGGGCTGAAGTCATCCACCTGGGCCACAACCGCAGCGTTGAAGAGGTGGTGACCGCCGCGCTGCAGGAAGACGCGCAGGGCATTGCCATCAGCTCTTACCAGGGCGGGCACGTGGAGTATTTCAAGTACATGGTCGATCTGCTCAAAAGCCGGGGCGGCGAGCATATCCAGGTGTTTGGCGGCGGCGGCGGCGTGATCGTGCCTCCCGAAATCCGCGAGTTGCAGGCCTATGGCGTAGCGCGCATTTTCAGCCCTGAAGATGGCCAGAAGATGGGCCTGGCCGGCATGATCGGCGAGATGGTGATGCGCTGCGACAAAGATCTCAACGCCTATGCGCCCAAAGACATTGCGGCCATTCAGGGCCATTCAGAGGCCAACTGGCGCGCCCTGGCCCAATTGATCACTTCCATCGAAAGTTCACAGGTAAATGAGGCTACAGCCCTTGTCCTGCTTGCACAAGCAGCTACAAAGAAAATAGCTGTTGTCGGCATCACGGGCACCGGCGGCGCGGGCAAGTCGTCGCTGACCGACGAATTGATCCGCCGCCTGCGGCTGGACCAGAATGACAGCTTGCGCGTGGCCGTCATTTCCATCGACCCATCGCGGCGCAAAAGCGGCGGTGCCCTGCTGGGTGACCGCATCCGCATGAACGCCATCAGCCCGTGGGGCCAGGGCCCGCTCGTCTTCATGCGCAGCCTGGCCACCCGCGATTTTGGCTCCGAAATCAGCAAAGCCCTGCCCGATGTGATCGCCGCCTGCAAGGTGGCCGGGTTCGATTTGATTGTGGTCGAGACCTCAGGCATTGGTCAGGGCGATGCGGCCATCGTGCCGCATGTGGACGTGCCGCTGTATGTGATGACGCCCGAGTTTGGCGCGGCCAGCCAGCTCGAAAAAATCGACATGCTGGACTTTGCCGAGTTTGTCGCCATCAACAAGTTCGACCGCAAAGGCTCGCTCGACGCCCTGCGTGACGTGGCCAAACAGGTGCAGCGCAACAAAGAGGCCTGGACGACGCCGGCCGACCAGATGCCAGTGTTTGGCACCATGGCGGCGCGCTTTAATGACGATGGCGTGACGGCCCTGTACCAGGCGCTCAAGCCGCGCTTGGCAGCGCTCGGCGTGAAGCTGGATCAAAAAGTCAAAGGCTTGAAAGGCAGCGCAGCAGGGCACGGCATCCTGCCCGTCGTCAACGTGCGCCACAGCACCAACCAGACGCCCGTGGTACCGGCCGCCCGCACCCGCTATCTGGCCGAGGTGAGCGACACCGTGCGCGGCTACAAGAAACGCGCCAGAGCCCAAGCCCAAGTGGCCCGCGAAATACAGCAGTTGCACGCCACGGCAGGCATGCTGCAAACCGACAAGCCGGACCGCCACCGCGCGGTAGAAGCCGTGAATGACCTGGCCCAGCAGCGCGATGGCCTGCTGGGTGCGGCAGAACGCAAGCTGCTGGCCCAGTGGCCCGAGATGCAGAAGGCGTATGCCGGTGACGAATACGTGGTGAAGATTCGCGACAAGGAAATCCGCACCGCACTCACCACCAAATCCCTGAGCGGCACCACCATTCGCAAGGTGGCCCTGCCGCAATACGAGGACCATGGCGAAATCCTCAAATGGCTGATGCTGGACAACGTGCCAGGCAGCTACCCGTACACCGCAGGCACCTTTGCCTTCAAGCGTGAAGGTGAAGACCCGACCCGCATGTTCGCTGGCGAGGGTGATGCATTCCGCACCAACACCCGCTTCAAATTGCTGAGCAGCGGCATGGCGGCCAAGCGCTTGAGCACCGCGTTTGACTCTGTGACGCTCTATGGCAACGACCCCGATCTGCGCCCCGACATTTACGGCAAGGTGGGCAACAGCGGCGTGAGCATTGCCACGCTGGATGACATGAAGGTGCTGTACGGCGGCTTCGATCTGTGAAGCCCCAGCACCAGCGTCAGCATGACCATCAACGGCCCGGCACCCAGCATTCTGGCGATGTTCATGAACACCGCGATCGACCAGAACCTGGACAAGTTCAAGCTGGAGAATGGCCGCGAACCGACGGACACCGAAACCCAAAAGATCAAGGAATGGGTGCAGGAGAACGTGCGCGGCACCGTGCAGGCTGACATCCTGAAAGAAGACCAGGGCCAGAACACCTGCATCTTCTCGACCGAATTCAGCCTGAAAGTGATGGGCGACATTGCCGAGTACTTTGTGCACAACCGGGTGCGCAACTTCTACAGCGTGAGCATCAGCGGCTACCACATTGCCGAGGCCGGTGCCAACCCGATTTCGCAACTCGCATTCACGTTGAGCAACGGCTTGACGTTTGTCGAAGCCTATCTGGCGCGTGGCATGCACATTGACGATTTCGCTCCCAATTTGAGCTTCTTCTTCAGCAATGGCATGGACCCCGAGTACACTGTGATGGGCCGCGTGGCGCGCCGCATCTGGGCCGTGGCCATGAAAGAAAAATACGGTGCCAATGAGCGCAGCCAGAAGCTCAAATACCACATCCAGACGTCAGGCCGCAGCCTGCACGCTCAGGAAATCCAGTTCAACGACATCCGCACCACGCTGCAGGCGCTGATCGCCATCTATGACAACTGCAACAGCCTGCACACCAACGCCTACGACGAGGCGATCACCACGCCGACCGACGAATCGGTGCGCAGGGCATTGGCGATCCAGTTGATCATCAACCGGGAATGGGGCCTGGCCAAGAACGAAAACCCGAACCAGGGCGCCTTCATCATGGACGAGCTGACCGACCTGGTCGAAGAGCAGGTGCTGCAGGAGTTCGAGCG
>JANMCB010000098.1:0-8685 GCA_031360805.1 Rhodoferax sp. | reverse complement strand
CGCCGGGTCAACCACATTTGCTAGTGGCTGGCGCGGCTGAATCCAGACGCCATTTGTCAACTGCGGATCCAGGTCAACCAACACCCCCGAAAACGGTGCCACAAGCTTCAAACGGGATTGCTCCCCTACATAGAGGTTTGCCTCTGCTCGAAACTTGTCCTGCTGCGACGTGACCTGCGCCCTGCGCTCCTCTCCGTCCTGAAGCCCGGTCAACCCCATCAGTTCGCGACCTCTTGCATCTGCCAATCCACTTGCGCGTTGTTCCGCGAGCAGAAGATCAGGAGATTCAAGTGCAAACAGAATCTGGCCTTGCGTAACTGGCCCTGCCGTGGGCAATGCTATGAGTCGGCCAGCCAAAGGTGAATGGACCACAAGTTGTCGCTCAGGGTGCATCCAGCCGTAGCCGTGGATGCCCGTCTGCCAGGGAATCACTGCGGCAAGCAGCACGCTTGCCAAAAGCAAGACAGCCAAAATCATTCGGGAACTTCGGATTTCTGACCTCCTCTCCCGCCATACCCTTATCTCGGTCCAGACCGGCTTGGCGATAAACCAGACCAATTCCACCACCATTAAAAATATTCCCAATACTTTGAAGAAGAAAAAGTAAACTAGAAGCGCTATGCCAAAAAAAACAACCAATCGGTAAATCCAGGTTGCGAGTGCGAAACTGATGAGCATGGCGCCCTGCTTGTCGTGCAATTGCTCGGGCCACGGTTCATTGAACCCCAACAGTGTCCGGCGCAACCAGGTTCGCGCCAGCGCACCACTTCGTTCGTGCAGGTTTGGAAAATCGAGAATGTCAGTAAGAATGAAGTAGCCGTCAAAACGCATGAAAGGGCTGGCATTGACCAGCAAGGTCAATAGCCAGCTGGTTGTTGCCAGAAAGAACATTGCGTTCTTGAACCCTCCGTCTGGAGCAAGGCTCCAGGCAAGTGTCGCCAGCCCGGCGGTGGCCAACTCCACCAAAATACCAGCACTCGCGATGGCCAGGCGCTGGCTGGCCCTGGACAATTTCCAGCTTTCGCTGGTGTCGGTGTACAGCATGGGGAACATCACCAGCATGGCAACGCCCATGTGCGCCACTCTTACGCCGTAGCGCGTGGCGGTAACGGCATGACCAACCTCATGAAGCGCCTTTGAGAAGATCAGTGCAACCAGGTAGCCGGCGATGCCGGAGAGAGTCATATGGTCCACAACAGTGCTGGTAAATGCACTCCAGTCCCGGACCACCAGGAAAAGTCCGATCAAGCTCAACGCGACGACCACCCAGGCTGTCGTTTTGGTAAAAATCCAGGCGACCCATGGCATCAGGGCCATCAACCACTCCTGCGGGCGAATTAGTGGTACACGAAAGAAGAGGTAGTTGTGCAGCAGCCATTCATAGGTACTTTTCTGCGACTGCCGCGCGCGTAAGCAAAGGCGATCAACCAGCTCAGGCGTGTTTGCCCGCAGCAGATTGTGTTGGTCCAGGAAAGCAACAAGCGAATGAACATCAGTCTCGTCTACTTCGAGTGTCGTCTGGGCACTGACTGCGTCGGCAACGCCTTTGGGTGATCCTATAGTCCAACGCAACAACATTTCAAAATCGATCCAGCCAATTCGAAAGAACCTATTGTTGACTGGGTCCTGAACCATCCAGGCAGGTGATCCGTCATGGTTTGCAGCGGCCGGCAGCAAGCGCAATTCATCCCGAAGCGCAGGAAGCGCAATTGCACCCGCTCTCGCTCCCCCTCCCACTCCCGGTGTCACAGCCCTGTCCATTCCCGAAGTGCAGAAATTGGGCGCCGAAAAAGGTAGTAGCCAAGTGTCGCCCACTCACCCGAAACTCTTGCCGTTCCACGCAACCCAATCCGCGCATTAGCGGACCCTGGCTCAAACGCGCCGCGAAGGCGGTAGGCAGATACGCCGTCCGGACTCAATACTGCCTGATAGCTCGTCTGGAGCAATTTGGCCGAAAGTGGCTCCAGTGGGGTGGTATGCAAAAACAGGCGGATGGGTGCGCCCGGCTCCAAATTCAAAGCATCGGCCACAGGCAGCCATATCAGTACGCCGGCATCTTTTGGGTCGGCCAACTGCATAACGCGCTCTCCCGTTTGAACGGGGCGGCCCAACCAGTCATTCGCATCTCCAAAAACAGCCAATCCATCGCGCTCCGCCCGCACAACCACACGGTCGAGCGTACCCTCGATCAATGCAAGTTCAGCATCCTTTTCCTTGACACGCCCAATGGCAGCCGCAAGTTCGCCTTTGCTCTTGATATCTTCAAAGGCACGCTGTTGTGCAACCAGCAGGTCTGCCTTGGCAATTGAAACTCCGCGAAGTGCAACCTCACGACGGCTTGCCAGCGCGCTGTTGTCCAAAGAAAAAAGCATGTCGCCAACTTTGACCGGTGAGTTGGGTTGAACGTGGAAAGCACTGATGACGCCATCTTGAGGTGATGCAACTGCCATAGCGGTCAAAGCGACCACTTCAGCCGGCGCCAAAGCCGAAAGCCGAACCGGAATGAACAGGGCCAGCAGCAAGGCAACTGCTATCCACCTGGAAACCTTGCTGCCGAATCCAGCATTGAAAAGTGTTGCGATTCCGCGAGAACCGCGTGTCAAGGCGTTCAGACAATAGCCATAAGTCTGATGCAAGCGGTCCAGCAACTTCAATTCGTCGTCTTCCCAGGGGGACTCACGTGCATACACAACCAGACCGTTTTTCTGTTTGGACGGATCGAAAAGAGTTGCGGTCAACAGGTAATCAGGAAGCCATTCTTGCCAGCCGTCTTGAAACTCCGCCGGCGCATGGTCGATGCTCATCCGCGTCGGAAAAGGTGAACTGTCGAACGACGAAGCCAGCCTGGTCAACCAGACCGCAAAGGGCGAGTCTTCAGAAACACTCACCAGTCCGGAGGCGGTGGTTAACTTTGGTTTTCCACTTGAAGTGAAGGTAAAAAAGGCGGCCTGACGGAACGCCACAAGGTTGAGTGCTTCGTTGACTACCGTGAAGCCCAATTCGGCACGGGTTGCCGCGCCCAAAGCTCGTTCCTCCAAATGCAGCAGCGCCACCAGTGCAGCCGAACCTGCATGCTCAAGTGAATCAGACATGAACTAGTCGGGAAAGTGAAAAACCAATGGCCGATGACCGAGCAGATGAGCCTCCAATCAGGCGCATATCAATAAAACCTCACTTTATCGAATTGAGAATGGCAACGCCACTCATTCCCGGGAGCAATTCCGGGTGGTACCTGCTGATAGCTGCTTCGATCTCAATTGTCTGACTGACAGGATCAACCCGACTGTTGAACGCCTGTACCCTCGCCTGATAAGTTTTACCCGTCTCGTCAATCTCAATATCAATCGTTGTACCTGTCTTCATCTTGCTGATTGATTTGGAAGGGATGTTCATCTTCAAGCGCAGTGGACCACTCTTCACGAGCTCAAGCATCGGTTGACCAGGTGTTACGCTCATGTAATTGCGCACATGTACCTTGGATACACGTCCGGCCCAAGGTGCTGCAACGTTACATTGGCCGACCTGCGCCTTTTGCAGCGCGACTTGAGCGCGTGCCTTTGCAGCGGCACTGGCCGCCAGTGCGACTTCGACGTCACTCGCCTGCTCCAGCCCTTGCATTCTGATTTTTGCCTCATGGGACTCCACCGCACCAGCAAGTTCCGCATTGGCCATTGCGAGCCTTGCGATGGGTTCGTCACAGTCAAAACTGACCAGCGTTTGCCCGGCGGTAACGGACGCGCCAATTGAGGCGAACAATGTCTTGATTTTCGCAGTGACAGGGCTGGACAGCGTGGTTTCACCGTCCGGGATCAGCAGGACGCGCACAGATTCAGCCGACGACAAAGTTTCGGGAATTTTGCTGTCCCCAGGCGCGGCGGAACGGACCACTGTTTGAGGCTTCTTTGGAACAACAGCCGAGGAATTGGGAACCTGCGCGAACACGGAACCCAGTAAGAAAAGCGTAGTCAACCCCGCCAGAATCCTGCGCTTTGGTTTACTCATTGACTTTCCCGCGGGTTACTTGTCAATTGCGACGCCAGCCAATTTCGGATAGCTGGCAGTTTCGACGTAACCGCCGCCGACAAACTCGCCTCATAGGCCGAGTTGCGTGAATTGGAAGGCAATACAGATGTGTACGGGGCTTCAGACCTTGCTTGCCCTTTTGAATCGGTCATGACAATGGTCCAAATGGCTTTCTCCAGCTCGTCATTGAGCTCGCGTTTCAGCAAGAAGGTAATTGGGTGGCCGTGATTGGCGTCAATTTCTATGTCATTGCGTTCAAACAGTTGATTGACTTGAGCCTTCATACGCACCTGCAAGACCGAATCTTCAATGCCGGCCAAATGAACCGCAACAGACGGGAGGCTTCCAAACAGATTGGAAGTCATTTTCAGACTATCCTGCTCCGTCAATTTCAGATGCTCCCGAACACGCTCGGTCAATTTCGGAATGTCATTGCCGTCAAAATCGTCTGGTAAGGGGTCAAAACCCAGGGAACTGTAAAGTCGGCCAAATGCGATCTGGGCATTCGCATAAGTGTTGGCACGTTGGTAGTTGCCCAATACGGCCCGAGCCTGTGTCCGAATCGCTTCAAGTTCACTGTCAAGTTTTGCCGTTACGGATGCCCGGGTGTAGTCAGCCATGCGTTTGTCGACTTGAGCGGCAGTGTCTGCCAACTTAAAGTCTTCAACGGCAAGCCGATACCGCTCAACTCCAACCCGCAACTGAGTCATTACAGCCATCGACAGGGCCATGCGTCTTGCTGTGTCGGTCTTGACCTGCTGCTCCTGAGTTGCCTTCAGTGTCGGCTGGGCAAGAAGACTCAAAAGATTCCACGAGATTCGAACGCCACCCTGCGCCCATGAATTGCTACTGAGGAGTTTGTTGGAGTCATACTGCAACCCCGTATCGAAGCTGACCCCCGGCAACATCCCCAACAACTGCTTACGCGTTTCGTCTGCCGTAATGCGCTTCTTGAAATCTTCCTCACGCAACTCAGGGCGCTGCAACAATGCTAACTCTTCCAGTTTCCGAACATCATTTGGCGGTGGAGGTAGTTTAGCCTCGACCGCGTCGGCGACAGTAAAAGTCACCCCAGGCTCGACATTCATCAGTGCCGCAAGTTCGCGGTTGGCAAACTCCAGGTCTTGGCGGCGTTGATTCAGCATTGAAATCGCATCGAGCAGCGCACGCTGGTAGTTCAAGGCGAGAGCGGGCGAAATTACGCGCTGTGTTTCTGCTTCGCGGGATCTGGCCAATGCAAGCTTGGCTCGCTCGAGTATGTCTTTCGTCTGCGCATCCAGCCGTTGAGCGCCCAATGCCCGCCAATAAGAGGCTCTGACATCCTGAACCATATTCTGTACGACTTTTCGGCGGCGCTCCTCAGCGATCAAAAACTGATCAGACTGCTGACGCGCACGGTAGTACGAAACGCCAAAATCCAGCAAACTCCATGAAAATTCCGCACCCGCCAATGCATGGCTGCGCTCTTCAGATGTTGAAGGTCGAAGTGATTGAATTCCGTCCAGAATTCCGATGCTGGTGCCACCGGAGTCGTTGCTTCGCGTGCGATAGCCCGCAGTTGTAAGCAATTTGGGCAGCATTTCGTAATTGCCATAGTCAGCCAACCCCAATGCCAGAGCAGACTCCATTTTTTTGAGTCGATAGTCAAGGTTGTACTTCAGGGTACGGGCAATGGCCTCTTCCAGCGTAATTGGACCAGAGATCGGAACCTGGTCAAAGTACATCTTCTCGGTGTCACTTTTTACACGGACCGAAACTTCTTCACGGGTTGCCAATTGTGGTGTCACCGTGCTGCATCCAACACCAAGCAGAACGGTCGCAAGCACCATCAGCTTTGGGAATACCGCTGGCGGCTTATTTTTAGGGACAGTTTTTGTTGCAATCATAATTTGGGTTCAACCTAGTTGTTAGGCAGTCGGCAGTGAACCGACCGTTCGCTTTTACCATTAAGCGGGAGAAGATGAGTTTGCAGAAGGCCGAACTGCCGGGTGCGAAATTCGAGGTTTGAATGCTGCCGCGCTGCGTTGGAGTTGAACCCCAAACCCGTCTGCACCATTGCGCCTGCCTGGGCCGTTTCCATTCCCGTCGCTGTTGTTC
This sequence comes from Rhodoferax sp., assembly GCA_031360805.1. Taxonomy (GTDB): domain Bacteria; phylum Pseudomonadota; class Gammaproteobacteria; order Burkholderiales; family Burkholderiaceae_C; genus JANYCG01. The sequence continues at coordinate 2,565 of JANMCB010000098.1, read as the reverse complement.
GCGTTCCTCATTATTGAATTCTTTTCAACATCACGATCAGACTCGACTTCCCCTATCGACGCGATCCTGGAGCCAGTTTCCACTTGCCGAGAGTCGCCGGTTTCTGCTTCTGCGGCTGGGCTTGGAACGGCTAGGGCGAACCCGTCCAGTAAAGTCGCCACTCCTGGAACAGCAGAGTTAAAGCTTTCGATGCGAATCGCTCGTGCTAATGACTCCAGTTGCGACGACCAAACCGCATCATGCACGAACAAGCCCTGTTCAAGGCCCAGAGACTGGTGTCTGACAGATTGCTGCACAAACAGGGCGTTACTAAATTTCACAATATTGGTGCGCGTACCGCCCAGTCCCCTCGAACCAAATTGATTGCCTTCAGAGAAAGCTAAATCTGAGCGCAAACCGCTTGAAAGTTCTGCCAATGTCACACTGTCAGTTTGGAAAATACCGCGATCACCCCTCAGGTCAATTTCACTGCGAACGTCACTCAAGCTAAACAGCACATGCAGTGCAGGATCTGCAATCGTCGTAAATTCAGGCACGTTGGGGCGTAGGGCGTCAGTCAAGCCAATAAAGGTTTCAGCAACTGGCGAGTTGTTGACGCCTTGTATCGTCAAAATAACCCGACTCGTCGACGTCCCTCCATGACCGTCGCCGACTGTGTAAGTAAAACTCGCCGGGCCGTCAAACCCAGGCGCAGGCGTAAACACGATCGCGCCTGCGATCAAACTTACCGTGCCGTTGACTGCACCTTGAACACTTGTAATCACCAACGGATCGCCGTCCACATCAGTATCGTTTTCAAGCAAACTTTTTGTTGAGATTATCAGTGGAGTGTCTTCGAACGTGTCGACAGACTTGTCGTCATTGGACACCGGAATGTCGTTGACGCTTATGACAGTAACATTAACCGTTGCTGTGGACGTGCCGCCGCTCCCGTCCGCAATTGTGTAAGTGAAACTGGCAGACCCGTTGAAGTTGGGCGTTGGCGTAAAAACAATCGTTCCATTGACCAGCGCAATACTTCCGTTCGTTGCGCCTTGGACACTGGTAATTGCCAACGGATTGCCGTCAACATCGACATCGTTCCCCAGCAGCGTTAAAGGGTTCAATGTGACCGGCTGGTCTTCGTTTGTCGCCACCAAGTCATTGGCAGCCACCGGAGGGTCATTTACCGCAGTCACGTTGATACTGACGCTGGCTGTCGATAGCCCGCCTTTTCCATCGCTGACGGTATAGGTAAAAGTGGCTGGTCCGTTGAAGTTAGGGCTTGGACTGAACGTAATCACTCCTCCTGCCAAGCTCACACTCCCACCCACTCCAGATTGAACACTAGTAATTGTGAGCGGATCGCCTTCAATGTCGAAGTCATTTCCAAGAAAGCTCGCTACTGATACCGTAACAGGCGTGTCCTCCAGTGTCGACGGGCCTGAATCATCCACCGCTACAGGTGGATCATTTACTGGCAAACCAGTGAGATTGACGGTGGCCGTGGAAGTACCTCCCCTTCCGTCGCTGATGGTGTAAGTGAAACTCGCTGGTCCGCTGTAATTTGGGGACGGTGTGAAGACAACATTACCGCCGACCATTGCCACGGTCCCGTTGCTGGCCCCTTGAACACTAATGATTGTCAAAGGATCCCCATCAAGATCGCTATCGTTGCCGATCAGTGAGGTGGGGCTCAACGAAATTGGGGTGTCCTCGATCATCGTCAGGGAGTCGCTATTGGCAACTGGCGGTGTATTCGGAGCACCATCGTTGTCCGTGATGGTTCCAACGCCCAAATTGTCAGCAATGGCGGCGTTCGTCGGCGCGCTCAAGTTGACGTTGAATGTCTCAGTGAGCTCAAAAACTGCATCATCGATGATGTTCAGTACGATGGTCTGAGTTGTCACACCAGCCACAAAGCTTAAAGTTCCTGCCAGGGGACTTGTGCCCGCAGCGTAGTCACCCGGGGTGACAGCGCTGTTTGGGGCTACAGCATAGTCCACTGTCGTGGTCAGCGCCGTTGCGCCAGACTTGGTCACAGTAAAGCTGATCGTGCCTGAGCCTTCATTAACTGTCACGTCGTTGATGGAGAAAGCGGGTGCACCATCATCGTCAGCGATAGTGGCGACACCTTGGCTGTCGCTGATGGTGGCATTCACCGCCGCACTCAGGTTGACGTTGAAGGTCTCGGTCAGCTCGGCGACTGCGTCGTTCGTGATGTTCAGCACGATGGTCTGGGTCGTCACGCCCGCAGCAAAATTCAACACCCCTGAAAGTGGGCTGGTGCCTGCGGCATAGTCACCCGGAGTCAGCGCGCTGGCATCTGCTGCTGTGTAGGTCACTGAGGAGGCCACATTGGCAGCGCCGGTCTTGGTGACGGTGAAGGTGACGGTGCCTGCAGCCTCGCTCACACTCACATCGTTGATGGCAAAGCTGGGTGCAGCATCGTTGTCCGTGATGGTTCCAACGCCCAAATTGTCAGCAATGGCGGCGTTCGTCGGCGCGCTCAAGTTGACGTTGAATGTCTCAGTGAGCTCAAAAACTGCATCATCGATGATGTTCAGTACGATGGTCTGAGTTGTC
>JANMCB010000038.1:0-3908 GCA_031360805.1 Rhodoferax sp. | reverse complement strand
ACCTCTTCTGCCGTACCGTCTGCAATTTTCCGGCCGAAGTCCAGCACGACAATCTTGTCGGAGATGTCCATGATCACCGGGATGTCGTGCTCCACAATCAAAAAGCTCATGGCGTATTGCTGGCGCACGCGCTGGATCAATTCAGTCATCGCACTCTTTTCAGCGGCGCTCATGCCTGCCATTGGCTCGTCCAGCAAGACCAGCCTGGCTTTTTGCATGAGGGCGCGGGCAAATTCAACCTGCTTTTGCCGGCCGTAGGGCAACTCTCCGGGCAAGACGTTGGCCAATTCCGGCATGGCCAGGAATTCGAGCACTTCGTTAGCCGAAGCGATTGCGGCGCGCTGTTCGGCGCGGGCGCGTGGCGTGAGAAATGCGCCCGCCAGAAGGCCACTTGAGCCCTGGCGGTAGGCGCCAACCAGCAGGTTCTCCATGACCGTCAAGCCACCAAACAGCGCCAGGTTCTGAAACGTGCGCGCTATGCCGTGCTGCGACACTTTGTGGGCGGCTTCGCCGGTGATATCGGCCCCGTCAAACGCCACCTTGCCGCTGGTGGGCGTGTACATGCCGGTCACGCAGTTGAACAGGGTGGTTTTGCCCGCGCCGTTGGGGCCGATCAGCGAGGTGATGGAACCTTTGTCCATGCTGAAGGAGACATTGTCGAGCGCCGTGATGCCCTGAAAACGCATCAGCAGCGAGGTGACTTCCAGCAAGGGTGTGCTCATGCTTCCAACTCTGCTTCGGGCGCGGCCGTGCGCTTGGCACCGAGGTAGGACTCTTTCATGGCTTCGTTGGCGGCGACCTCGGCGGAAGCGCCGGACAAAACGATGCGCCCCCGGTCCAGGATGTAGGCGGTGGCCGCGAATTCGAGCGCCAGGCGCGCGTTCTGTTCCACGATCAGCATCGAGGTTCCCAAGGTGTCGCCCACAACACGAAGCTGCTTGTAGATCGACTTCACAATCAGCGGCGCAAGGCCCAGCGAGAGTTCGTCCACCAAAAGCAGTGTCGGGCTGGCAACCAATGCGCGGCCCAATGCGAGCATCTGCTGTTCACCGCCCGATAGCCAGCCTGCAGCCTGTTGCCGGCGCTCAAGCAGGCGTGGGAACAGGGCATACACCGCGTCCATGCGTTCCTTGACAGCAGAACGGGGAAGGATTGCAGCGCCGACATTGAGGTTGTCCTCGACGCTGAGCTGTTTAAAAATCAGGCGTCCTTCAGGCACCTGGGCCATACCCATGCGGACCAGCCGATGGGACGGCAGGCCGAGTGTGGATTTGCCTGCAAAGGCGATGGAGCCGTGCGTGACCTGGCCATGGTGCAGGTCAAGCAACCCCGTGACGGCCCGGATCAAGGTTGTCTTGCCAGCGCCGTTGGCACCCAGCAGGGCCACGATGCTGCCTTTTGGGACCGACAGGCTCACGCCGTCAAGTGCCAAGCCCTTGCGCGCATAGGCAACGCTGAGGTCTTTGACGTCAAGTATGTTGTCCATCAGCCGCCTCGCTTGCCAGACAGGCGATTGCGCAATTTGGCACCAATGCCGGCAACGCCGCCGGGCGCAAAAATCAGCAGCAATATGACCATCATGCCAAAAATGACCTGCACGAGCTGCGGCTTGTGCTCTACCAGGATGGTGCGCAGAAGTCCGGTGGAGTCACCTGCCTGAGCCGCGAAGCCACTGATGATGGAGGGCAGCAAGAGCCACACGGCAGCGCCTACCAATGAACCTGCAAGAGAACCCATTCCACCAATGATGATCATGGCGATGAACTGGATCGCAAACTGAATATTGAAGAACTCCGAAGTAACGTTCGACAGGAGGTAGGCATACAGGGCGCCAGCCATGGCCGCGATGGCGGAGCTCAAGGCGAAGGCCTTCAGGCGCAGGACGCGTACGTCAACCCCGGCCGACGTGGTGGCCAGTTCGTGGTCACGCATGGCCATCATGGCGCGGCCTTCGCGCGAGCGCAGGCTGTTATGCAAACCCCAAAACACCAGGGCCACCAATGGCAGGAGAAAGAAATACCAGCGCATGGGGGTATTGAGTTCAAGTGGCCCGAGGCTTGCCGCCTTGTAAGGCACCCCCACCACGTCAAAAAACTTGAACTGATACTCCTGGAATGCGAAGACGACGATGTAGTGCACGGCGAATGTAGACAGCACAAAATAAAGTCCCCGTACCCGCAATGAAGGCAGTCCCGCGAGCAGCCCGGCCACGGCTCCGGCAAGTCCTGCGGCCAACAGCACCAGTGGAAATGGCCAACCCCATTGCGAGCCGGTGATCGCAGCGGTCATGGCGCCCACCGCGTAGAAGGCTGCGTGTCCAATGGAGATCAGGCCCGCGCAACCTGTCAGGTAATTGAGCGAGAGTGCGCCCAGCATGGCGATCAGCATGAGGTTGACCTGGCTGAGCCCCAGGTTCAGCAGCTGCATGTTGGAGAGGCGAATGCCAAACACTGCACGGTCAGTCAGTACAAACGGGAGGTAGGAGATCAATGCAACGGCTGCGACTGCCCAGAACCAGCGGCTCGGCTGCGACCATGCGCTGGCCCGAACTGCCGGGGAGGGTTGTGGCGCCGCTTTGGATGCGGCTGCAAGGGTGGTTGAGGTCATTCGACGTGCCGCCTGGTGAATCTGGATGCAGAGACTGGGCGTCAGACGCGGCCAAGCTCTCGCTGACCAAACAGGCCCCATGGGCGAAACATCAGGATGACCATCAGCAAGACGTAAATGAGGATATCGCTGGACTTGGGTGAAATGTAGGCCCCTGCGAACTGCTCAATCAGGCCGACCAGAAGTCCCCCAATGATGGCGCCCGGGATGCTCTGCATGCCACCGATCACCACCGCCGGAAGCGCCAGCAGTCCGATGCTTTCAAGCTCCGTCGAAACAATCTGGAGCTGGCCCAGAAACAGGCCGCCAATGCCGGCCAAAACACTGCCGATGGCCCACGCCAGCCGGTTCATGACGTTGACGTTGACGCCAGACACGAGGGCAGCCTCATGGTTGTCGGCGGTGGCCCGCATCAATAGCCCAATGGATGTAAATTTGAAAAACGCGCCGAAACCGGCCATGCAGGCCCAGCTGACGACGGCGGCGATCAGGTGGAGTTGGGATATGCGAACGCCGCCAATCAGGAAAATGCCGGCTGGCAAAGGCGTGACCAGGGTGCGACCTTGCGGGCCGTAGAAAATCTCGATCAGCGCTCGCAGAACGATTGACAACGCAATGGTGAGCATGATGACCGACAGCATGGGTCGGCCCGACAGCGGCTGGATCAACAGGACATGGATGACCACGCCCAATACGGCAGAGGTGGCAATGATGGCCGCAATCGCCAATGGGAACGGCAGCCCCAGAAGGTTGATGGCCGTCACGGCAAAAAAGGCGCCACAAACAACGAACATTCCCTGGGCGAAATTGAATACATCAGTGGCTTTGAAAACCACCGCAAAGCCAAGGGCCACCAGCCCATAAATGCTGCCCAGGGCCAGACCGCTAAAAAGGACTTGGGCAAACATTCCGGACCTTGCTTATTAGCCGTTGCACAACGATTGCAAAGAACTATTTGATGTACTTCAGATAGTCGCTGAATTCGCCATAGGGCTTGTATTTTTTGGCGGCAAAGTCGTAACCAATCATGCGAAACGCGATGGGTCCGGTATGGTTATCGGCAGTGAAGGTGATGGGTGCTGCCAAACCTTTCGTGTCAACCGAGAAGCCCTTGTTCATTGACTCGACCAGCTTGGCGCGGGTTGGCTCGGCGCCCGTCCTGGCGAGGGCTTCGGCAGACATCTGGGCGACTGCCCATCCTGCGACGTAGTTGATGTCTTCCTTGATCGCACTGTGGTTGTATTTGTCGGCAGCGGCCATCATTTCGCGGTTGCCTGCGGCTTGGTCTGTACCGCCTGGGG
>JANMCB010000033.1:0-2572 GCA_031360805.1 Rhodoferax sp. | reverse complement strand
CCAGAGAATCACCTGAAGGTCGCGCAGGCCGCCAGGCGACTCCTTGCAGTTGGGTTCCAGTGAATAGGGCGTGTTCTCAAACTTGTTGTGCCGCTGGCGCAACTCGAGGGTCTTGGCCACAAAGAAGGCTTTTGGGTCAATCGCCGCGCGGAACTGGGCCTGAAAACGGTCGAACAGCGGCGCATCGCCAGTGACCAGGCGCGATTCGATCAGTGATGTTTTGACGGTGACGTCTTTGTCCGCTTCGGCCAGGCACTCAGTCAGCGTGCGCACGCTGGAGCCGATTTCAAGACCGGCGTCCCAGCAGTGGCTGACGAAGGTCTCGATCCGGGCTTTGAGGGCCGGATCGGCATCGGGCGACAGGTCGTCCGCCAGCAGCAGCAGAACATCAACATCGGAGTGCGGAAACAGCTCCTGGCGGCCAAATCCGCCTGCGGCCACGAGCGCTATCTGCCCGCTGAAACCGCAGCTGTGCCAAATCGAGCGCAAACTTTCGTCCGCCAAATCGGAAAGCTTTCGCAAGGCGAGGCGAACGCCACGGGTTGATGCGCCACCGGCGGCGATGCTTGCCAGCAGTTTCGACTTGCGCGAGCGGTACTGCTCGCGCTGGGTTGCGGGCGAGGTCATGCGAATGGGAGCGGGCAGGAACGGAGGTTGAATCTCAGGCGGGTGCGCCAGATGGAATCTGCGGTACCGCAGAAGCAAGCACAAAAGCTGGGGTGGGCGGGCTGCCGGCCGACAGCGTCAGCACTTCGTAACCGGTTTCCGTGACCAGCACCGTGTGTTCCCACTGGGCAGACAGCGAGTGGTCTTTGGTCACGATGGTCCAGCCGTCTTTTTCGGGGCCATCCTTGATTTCCTTGCGCCCGGCATTGATCATGGGCTCAATGGTGAAAGTCATGCCGACCTTGAGTTCTTCAAGCGTGCCCGGCTTGCCGTAATGCAGAACCTGGGGCTCTTCGTGAAATATGCGGCCAATGCCATGCCCACAAAATTCGCGCACCACGCTGAAGCCGTGGCCTTCGGCAAATTTCTGGATTGCCCAACCGATGTCGCCCAAGTGGGCCCCCGGCTTGACCATCATGATGCCGTGCCACATGGCGTCAAAGGTAAAGCTGCAAAGCCGCTTGGCGGCGATCGAGCTGTCGCCCACGATGAACATGCGGCTGGTGTCGCCATGCCAGCCATCCTTGATGACGGTTACGTCGATGTTGACGATGTCGCCCTTTTTGAGCGGTTTTTCGTTCGGAATGCCGTGGCAAACCTGGTGATTGACCGATGTGCAAATTGACTTGGGGTACGGAACGTTGCCGCCGCCCCGGTAATTCAGTGGTGCCGGAATGCCGCCCTGAACCTGGGTGATGTAGTCAAAGGCAAGTTTGTCCAGGGCATTGGTTGTGATGCCAGGCTGAACGTGGGGCGTCAGGTAGTCAAGCACTTCCGAGGCCAGCCTTCCGGCGATGCGCATGCCGGTAACGCCCAGTGCGTCTTTGTAGGTAATAGTCATGACGGCAATTATCCCAGACCTCGGCGCAGCTAAAATCCCGAGGCATCAGGCAAATCTGTCTCGCGCGGGTGTAGCGGGTGTATTGCCCCTGGCCTCTACCCCTCTGCTCACCTTTCCTGACTCCCAAGTGAACCAGCATATTTCCGAATTTGAAGGCGCAAGCGCCTTAAGCCGCTTTCGCGCCGACCAGCTTTTGCCCCGGTTGCAGGCCATTCACCCCGGGATTTCCGATGTTTCTGCGCGGTTTGTGCACCTGGTCACCAGCGACGTGGCGCCCGACGCAGCCGTTACCCGGCGCTTGCAGGGCCTGTTGACCTATGGCGCGCCTTACCTGGCGACTTCACAGCACGGTTCGCGCGAGGGTGTGTTGATCGTGGTCACGCCCCGTTTTGGCACGGTTTCCCCGTGGGCATCCAAGGCGACGGACATTGCGCACAACTGCGGTTTGGCGGTGCGCCGGGTTGAGCGCATTGTGGAATACCGTTTGTCGCTGAAGCAGCCGTTTTTGGCGTTCGTGGGCAAAGCAGTACTGCCTGCGGACCTGCTCGGCCCAATTGCCGCCCTGTTGCATGACCGCATGACTGAAAGCGTGATGTTTGAGCGCGCGCAGGCCCGGCAGTTGTTTACGCCCATTCAAGCGCTGCCGATGGCCCACGTTGACGTGCTGGCGGGTGGCAAGGGCGCGCTGGAAGCTGCCAACCGCGATTTTGGCCTGGCGCTGGCTGCGGACGAAATCGACTATCTGGTTGCGGCGTTCACCCAGCTTGACCGAAACCCGACCGATGTCGAACTGATGATGTTCGCGCAGGCCAACAGCGAGCACTGCCGCCACAAAATATTCAACGCCCAATTCACGATTGACAACGTGGCGCAGGCCAACAGCATGTTCGCCATGATCCGCCACACCCACGCGGCCAACCCCCAGCACATGCTGGTGGCGTATTCAGACAATGCCTCGGTGATGGAGGGCACGGCGGTTGAGCGTTTTGTCGCCAAGAATGGCAGCTACCAGAAATATGACGAAACCAGCCACGTGCTGATGAAGGTGGAAACCCACAACCACCC
>JANMCB010000004.1:0-10455 GCA_031360805.1 Rhodoferax sp. | reverse complement strand
CGGCTGGCGCGGCCATTTGGGGTATGAAACAGACAAGCCAGGGTTCGCTGCGGTGGGATCGACTTGTGTGGACGTTTTTGAAGGCAAAGCCACATGGTGAAAATCACCAACCGCTGGCGGGTACGTTGGCGGTGTACCTGGACCTTCAGAGTTTTTTGTTGGTGCGCTTCCATTCTGATGCGGGACATAAGCAATGGCTATGGCTGGATCGAGGGGCCGAACCCCGTGCGTGGCTGGCGTTGCGACGTGCGGTCTACTCACCCGGCCCGAACCGCGACTTGAAGCGGTTGAATTCAACCCCAGCTGCGAGTGGTGAGGACATTTGATGAGCTTGCCAGGGGCACCTATTGAAGCGGTGGCTACCGACAGCGACTTGATGCTGGTCGAGCGCACCGTTGCCGGTGACGACCGGGCTTTTGAATTGCTGGTCATCAAGTACCAACGCCGGATCCAGCGCCTGATAGGCAGGATGGTACGGGATGTGGATCTGGTTGAAGACATTGCCCAGGAAACCTTTATCCGGGCTTACAAGGCATTGCATCAATTCAGGGGTGACGCCCAGTTTTATACCTGGCTGTACCGGATCGCCGTCAATACGGCGAAAAAGTCCTTGCTGGAACTCAAGCGCGACCTCACGGTTTCTGAGAGCTTTTTCAAAACCGATGATGACGATGAAACTAAAACGTCCAGAAATGAACCAATAGCCGATGAGACACCCGAATCGGTGTACGCCGCCAAGGAAATCGCAGCGATGGTGAATACAGCTTTGGCAGCGCTGCCAGAGGACCTTCGACAGGCCGTGACCTTGCGCGAAATCGAAGGTTTGAGCTACGAGGAAATATCAGCAGCCATGAATTGCCCCATAGGCACGGTGCGGTCAAGAATTTTCCGGGCTCGTGAAGCTATTTCGGCCAAGGTGAAGCCAATGCTTGAAAACCAGTCCGGAAAACGATGGTAAACAGGTCGGCATCTGGGTGGGGTTTGAATTGTTGATTGACCGGGCAGGTCGTCAGGAGAATTGCTATGAATGAAGATTTGAACAAAATTCGCGAACAGGTAAGCGCGCTGGCTGATGGTCAGTTGCGGGGTCTGGAATTTGCGCAAACGGTGGAAATGATCACAACCAGGAGCGATCTGCGATCTTCGTGGCATACCTACCATGTGATTGGCGATGTGCTACGGTCAAGCGAGCTGGTGCAAAGTTCAAGTGACGCAGGCTTTTTGGCGCGATTCCAATCGCGCATGGTGGTTGAAAATGGCCAATCTGAGGCTAAAGTGTTGATGCAATCCAGCGCTGAATTGCAGGCGAACGTCGATTCTGTATCCTCAGGTGAGCATCGTTTTGCGCCAGCAGCAGAACTTCCATCAATCGCTGAAAGTGCCAACGAATCTGGTTTTCGTTGGAAGCTTGTGGCTGGTTTTGCTTCGGTCGCAGCGGTGGCGGCCATCGGCTGGAGCGCAGCCACCGGTTTGTATGATCAAAGTGGTCGAAGCGACGGTGCGCAGTTGGCAAGCACGTCGCAGACCTTGCCCGTCACCTCAGCTGTCATTGCGAGCCTGCCTGCGACCACGACACAAACAGTCAATATTGCCGGCTCCGGTCCTTTGGTAATGATCCGTGACCCCCATTTGGATGCATTGTTGGCTGCGCACAAGCAGTTTGGAGGAACTTCAGCTTTGCAAATGCCGACTGGCTTCCTTCGCAACGCCACCTTCGAAGGTGCGGCTCGATGATGAAGGCGCAATGGCTTACGTCCGCTAACACCTGGCAACTGGAACCTCTGCGATGACTTTGGTTTTGGCGCGTTTTTTCTGCCGTACCGATTTGGCGCGTCTGTGTCGGGCAGGTGGCATTTCCCTGCTCCTGGCCGCGTCATTCGGGGCAAACCCGGTATTGGCCCAAGTGGGTGTTGGTCCAGCCGCTGCCCCCGCGAGTCCCACGCCAGCCGCCATTGGATCTGAGGTAAAACTGCCCGAGCGCAATGTGTCCGAATGGCTGGTGCGTATGCACGAGGCATCGCGCAAGCGCGCTTACGTCGGCACGTTTGTGGTCTCTTCCAGCAACAGCATGTCAAGTTCGCGCATCTGGCATGTTTGCGATGGTGAGCAGCAGATGGAGCGGGTTGAAGCGCTGACAGGTGCGCCGCGTTCAACGCTTCGACGCAACGACGAGGTTGTGACCTTTTTCAGGGACAGCAAAACAGTGCTTGCTGAAAAACGCGAGTCGCTGGGACTGTTTCCAAATTTGCTCAAGAGCAATCAGTCTGCAATATCCCAGTACTACGGCGCGAGGCATGTGGGCGTGGAGCGTGTGGCGGGCCACGAGGCTGACGTTGTTCTGTTGCAGGCGAAAGACAATCTGAGGTTTGGGTACCGCGTCTGGAGTGAGAGAAAAAGCGGACTGGTGATCAAGTTGCAAACACTGGATGTAGATGGGCGGGTACTGGAACAGGCCGCGTACTCGGAGTTGCAGCTCGATGCGCCAGTCAGCATGAGCAAGCTTTCGCAAATGATGGCCAACCTGGAGGGTTACAAGGTCACCAAATCCGAAATGACCAAGACGACTGCATCGGCGGAAGGCTGGCAGTTGAAAACCCCAGTCGCTGGCTTCAAACCGATGAGCTGCTTCAAGCGGGCCGTTGCGTCAGGGGACGGGGCAGGCGCTGAGGTCGCCTTGCAATGGATATTTTCAGATGGCCTGGCGTCAGTTTCCCTCTTCGTGGAGAATTTTGACCGGGTGCGTCACGCACAGGAAGGGCAGGGCGCCATCGGGGCAACGCATTCGCTGACCCGTCGATTGACAGAAAAATCCGCAGACAAACCGGGCGATAAAGTTGGCGACTGGTGGTTGACGGTGGTGGGCGAAGTGCCACCGCAAGTGCTTTCAAGTTTTGCGCAGGGTCTCGAACGGAAGAAATGAAATCCCGGGTGAGTGAGGCCTTGTGAATGAGGTATCGCGACTTCGCCGCATCGCCTGTGGTTGCTGTCATCCCAGCTTGAACCAATCGCGTTGATTTCAATCAAATGGAAGCTGATCTCCCTGAATTGTTGAATTGTTGAATAGTCGCATTGAAAGGTCAAAGATGTTTTTAGTAGGTTCAAAAAAACTGGTTTCGCTTTTGGGCGCAGTCGCATGGTCTGCGTCATTGCTTTTAATGCCCATTTCTCCTGCCACAGCGCAGGTGCGAACGCTGCCTGATTTCACTGATCTCGTTGAGCAGGTGGGTCCATCGGTTGTGAACATTCGGACGATCGAGAAGGCTGCAGCCCGACAGGCGGGCCCGGGCGGAAGTTCCAACGAAGAAGAGATGCTGGAGTTTTTCCGGCGATTTGGCGTGCCGATCCCCAACGCGCCGCGCCAGGGCCCCAGGCCCAACCGGCCCCAACAACCGCAAGAAGAAGAGCAACCCCGTGGCGTAGGGTCGGGATTCATTCTGACGACGGACGGTTTCATCATGACCAATGCCCACGTCGTCGATGGTGCAGACGAGGTACTGGTAACCCTGACCGACAAGCGCGAATTCAAGGCCAAGATCGTTGGCTTCGACAAGCGCAGTGACATTGCGGTCGTCAAGATCGAAGCCGCCGGGTTGCCTGCCGTTAAAACCGGTGACGTCAACCGCCTGAAGGTGGGTGAGTGGGTCATGGCGATCGGCTCGCCGTTTGGTCTGGAAAATACTGTGACGGCCGGCATTGTGAGCGCCAAGCAGCGCGAAACCGGAGACTATTTGCCCTTTATCCAGACTGACGTCGCCATCAACCCGGGCAATTCGGGCGGCCCCTTGATCAATATGCGTGGAGAAGTGGTTGGCATCAACAGCCAGATATATTCGCGCTCTGGCGGATTCATGGGAATCTCGTTTGCCATTCCGATGGATGAAGCGGTCCGTGTGAGCGACCAGTTGCGTGCAAGTGGTCGTGTGTCGCGGGGCCGGATCGGGGTTCAGATTGACCAGGTCACCAAAGATATTGCTGAGTCAATCGGTCTAGGAAAGCCTCAAGGCGCCTTGGTACGGGGTGTAGAGAATGGTTCACCAGCGGAAAAGGCAGGCATTGAGGCGGGCGACATCATTACCAAGTTTGAGGGCAAGCCCATTGACAAGTCAATTGACCTGCCGCGCATGGTCGGCGCCGTCAAGCCTGGCACCAAAAGCACCCTGACTGTGTTTCGTCGTGGTGGCAGCAAGGACCTCAGCATTGTGATTGGCGAGTTGGAGCCAGACAAAGTGGCTCGCAAGGCGCCGGACAAGGAAGAGAAACCCAAAACCACAGCAGCCGCCCAAATGTTGGGGCTGACCGTAGCCGATCTGACCGAAGCGCAGAAAAAGGAGATCAAGGTTAAAGGTGGCGTCAAGGTGGAGGCTGCTGTCGAAGGCAGCGCACGTGCTGGTCTGCGCGAGGGTGATGTGATCGTTGCCATTGCAAACGTTGAGATCACCAACGTCAAGGAATTCGATGCGGCCGTCGCAAAAATCGATAAATCGAAGTCGATCAACGTGTTGTTTCGCAGAGGGGAATGGGCGCAATACGCGTTGATTCGCCCGACACGCTAAAAGCTAAGTTGACCAAAGCCCCCAATCCCAAGCCAGGGTTGGGGGCTTTTGTTTGATTTGAGAATTAAACGGTCATGAAAAAATATTTTTTTAAATTTCAGCGACGGGATTAAGTTTGTGATCACTAACAAGTAAGTTCTTGTTTTGTGGTTTTGGTTAGAATGGAGGGCGCCTTGGTCTGCTTACGGGTATATCAAAGGTGGCAAAAACCACATGGTGGGATGATTTCAAACGGCCCACAGCCGATCCACAGATCACCCACACGTTGTCCAAGGGTCATCCCATTAAATTGTTAATAAGCTGTGCATAAAATTCGTGTTGCTGTGTCGCAACGACCCGTATCGGGCGCTTTCCTGGCTTCACCTTTCGGTCTTTTTGCCTACAATGAAGCTCCAACCTTCGCAGTTGCCAAAGATTGTTGGTTCAGGGCGCGCCGTTTCACGACGCGCCCTTTTTTCTTGGCCGTTCCTTTCAATTCAATCACTTGAAGCCATTCGTTGATGAATCACATCAGAAATTTTTCGATCATCGCGCATATCGACCATGGCAAATCTACCCTTGCAGATCGTTTGATCCAACGATGCGGTGGCTTGCAGGAACGTGAAATGCAAGCGCAGGTTCTTGACTCGATGGACATTGAGAAAGAGCGTGGGATAACCATCAAGGCGCAGACCGCGTCACTCAAATACAAAGCCCAAAACGGCGAGGTCTACAACCTCAACTTGATCGACACGCCGGGGCATGTTGACTTCTCTTATGAAGTCTCACGCTCGCTGTCTGCCTGCGAGGGCGCGCTGCTGGTGGTCGATGCCAGTCAAGGTGTTGAGGCGCAAACCGTTGCCAACTGCTACACGGCGCTTGAGCTGGGTGTGGAGGTCGTTCCGGTTTTGAACAAGATGGATCTGCCCAATGCTGATCCTGACAATGCCCGGCTGGAAATCGAAGACGTCATCGGCATCGACGCGACGCATGCGATTCCGTGCTCGGCCAAAACCGGGATGGGCATTGAAGAAATTCTGGAAGCCATCGTCGCGCGAATTCCCGCGCCCAAGGGCAATCCCGACGGCGCGCTGCGCGCCATGATCATTGACAGCTGGTTTGACAACTACGTTGGCGTGGTGATGCTGGTGCGCGTTGTTGATGGCCGCCTGGCCAAGGGTGAGCGTATCAAGATGATGGCCACGGAAACCACCTACAACGCCGATAGCCTGGGCGTCTTCACCCCGGCCAACGAGCCCCGCAATTCACTTGAAGCGGGTGAGGTGGGTTACATCATTGCAGGCATCCGGGAGTTGCAGGCGGCCAAAGTGGGCGACACCATCACCCTGATCAAGCCCGGCACGGGCGGTGCGGCCGCCACTGCCACTGAAGCATTGCCAGGCTTCAAGGAAATTCAGCCTCAGGTGTTTGCCGGCCTCTACCCGACGGAGGCCAATCAATATGAGGGGCTTCGCGACAGCCTGGAGAAGCTCAAGCTCAATGACGCGTCACTTCATTACGAACCCGAGGTCAGCCAGGCGCTGGGCTTTGGCTTTCGCTGCGGCTTTCTCGGGCTGCTGCACATGGAGATCGTCCAGGAGCGCCTGGAGCGCGAGTTTGACCAGGACCTGATCACCACCGCACCGAGCGTGGTGTACCAGGTCGTAGGCGTAGATGGCGCGGTGAGGATGGTGGAAAACCCGTCCAAGATGCCCGACCAAGGGCGCCTGGACGAAATCCGCGAACCTATCGTGACCGTGCACCTGTACATGCCGCAGGAGTACGTGGGTGCGGTGATGACGCTGGCCAACCAGAAGCGCGGCGTTCAGATGAACATGGCCTACCACGGCCGCCAAGTCATGTTGACCTATGAGATGCCGCTGGCCGAAATTGTGCTCGACTTCTTTGACAAGCTCAAGTCAGTTTCCCGTGGCTACGCGTCCATGGACTACGAATTCAAGGAATACCGGGCGGCTGACGTGGTCAAGGTCGACATCCTGCTCAACTCGGAGAAAGTGGACGCACTTTCAATCATCGTGCACCGCTCTCAATCCCAGTACCGGGGCCGCGCGGTCGTAGCGAAAATGCGCGAGGTGATTTCGCGCCAGATGTTCGACGTCGCAATCCAGGCCGCCATTGGGGCCAACATTATTGCGCGTGAGACAATCAAAGCCCTGCGCAAGAACGTGATCGCCAAGTGCTATGGCGGCGATATTTCCCGTAAACGCAAACTCCTGGACAGACAAAAAGAAGGCAAAAAGCGCATGAAGCAGATCGGTTCGGTTGAGGTGCCGCAAGAGGCATTTTTGGCAATTCTGCAGGTGGAAGACTGATGCAAATCCTGACTTCCCTGATTCTGGCGGCGTTTGCCGGATACGCCGGTGCCTGGTACCTTGGCGTCGTTGAAGGCAATTTCGCACTGCTGCTGTTTTTGGCGACGATCGTGACCGGCATTTACTGGCTGGCCGAGCGGTTTTACTTTCTGCCGCAACGCGAGCGTGCTGCATTGGCACTTGAAACTGAAGCGGCGTCACGGCGGACCAGCCTGAACCAGATGGGTATCAAGCAGGTTGACACCGATGTGACGAACGCCAAAACCCAGTTGTTGCAGCAACCCTGGTGGCTGGACTGGACGGCCGGACTGTTCCCGGTGATCATCGCCGTGTTTTTTCTGCGCTCGTTCCTGTTTGAGCCCTTCAAGATTCCTTCCGGGTCAATGATTCCAACCCTGCAGGTGGGCGACCTGATTCTGGTGAACAAATTCCATTACGGTGTGCGCCTGCCAGTGATCAACCTGAAAATTTCCGAAGGGAACAAGCCGCAGCGCGGCGACGTCATGGTGTTCAGGTACCCGCCCAAGCCCAGCGTCGACTACATCAAGCGGGTTGTGGGCCTGCCTGGCGACGAAGTGGCCTACGCCAACAAGCGCCTGACCATCAACGGCAAGCCGGTCAGTACAACCCAGCTGCCAGAATTTTTTGACGCTGACGTAACCCGCTATTTCCCGCAGTTTGAAGAGCAGTTGGGTGACGCCAAGCACCGGCTGCTCAACGACGACAGCCGGCGCGGTGGCATTTCTGAGGCGGAAGTGATGGACTTCCCGAATCGCCAGAATTGCCGCTACAGTGTTGAAGGCATGGTGTGCAAGGTCCCGGAAGGCCACTATTTCATGATGGGTGACAATCGCGACAATTCGCTGGATTCACGTTATTGGGGCTTTGTGCCCGACAAGAACATTGTTGGCCGGGCGTTTTTTGTCTGGATGAATTTCGGCAATCTCAAGCGGATCGGGTCTTTCAATTGATGGTGTTTGTTCAAATTCCGTTTTTCTGAGAAAAGGTAAGTTATGCGCATTCCGTATGGTTCCAGGTCCAAACAGCAAGGGATTTCATTCATTGGTTTGCTCTTTGTAGGGGGCGTGCTGGCAATGGGCGGGGTGATCGCGGCTCAGGTGTTTCCGACCTTTCTTGAATACCAGGCCATCGGCAAGGCAGCCCAGAAGGCCAGCGTGGGCAATTCAGTGGCAGAAATCCGCAGCCTGTTTGACAAGCAATCGGCGGTTGACGACTTCAAGTCCGTCACGGGCAAAGATCTGGAAGTGACCAAGGAAGGTGACAAGACCGTCGTCAGCTTTGCGTACGAGCGCGAGATCCATCTGGCAGGACCCGCATTCTTGACGCTCAAATACACGGGCCGCTCCAAGTGATGCCTTTGCGCCTGAGTCATTGCGCGTGAGCGATGCGCTGGTTGAGTTGCAGCGCCGCCTGCAACACCAATTTGCCAACGCCTCTCTGCTCAGTCAGGCGCTGACCCACCGCAGTTTCTCCAGCGACCACAACGAGCGTCTTGAATTTCTGGGCGACTCGGTACTAAGCCTTGCGGTCTCCGACCTGCTCTACCGGCGATTGAGCGAATTGCCCGAGGGCGACCTGTCCCGCGTGCGCGCCAACCTGGTTCGCCAGGAAACCCTGCATCAACTCTCAGTCGAGCTCGGCCTGCCCGACGTGATCCGGCTGGGCGAGGGTGAAATGCGCTCTGGCGGGCAAAAACGCCCTTCGATTCTGGCCGACGTTCTGGAGGCCGTCATCGGCGCTGTCTACCTCGATGGCGGGTTCAGCATTGCACAGGCGCTGGTTCACCGCCTGTTTCAGTCGATTGAAATCAACCCTACGATGGAGGCCATCGGCAAAGACCCCAAGACTGAACTGCAGGAATGGCTGCAAGGGCGCAAAATGAAGTTGCCGCTGTACCGTGTGGTGGGCACATTGGGTGCAGCGCACAAGCAGACGTTTGATGTTGAATGTGAAATCATCGAACTCAATCTGGCTGAACGCGGCATCGGCGGCTCGCGCCGTGCAGGCGAACAGGCCGCCGCCCTTGCCATGCTGCAAACCCTCCGGTCAAAGGCCACATCATGAATCGTAAAAGTCCAGCCACCGCGCCCGCTCAAGAAGTTGCCGCCAAAGCCAAATCCAAAGCTAAATCCACAGCGGCCTCTGAAACCGGGGCTGCGCCCAGGGCCCCCGCCAGAACCGCAGCAAAGCTGGCTCCCAAAAAAGTTGCAAGAAGCCTAGCCCCGCAAAGTGCGCAGGGTCCGCAAGACCTGGAGAGCATGATCGCCGGCATGCTGAAGGTGCCCAAGGCCCCCAAGGCGACAGGCGTTGCGGATGCTGAGGTCGAGCCCGTCGCGGGGCAGCGTTGCGGCCTGATTGCCATCGTTGGCAAGCCCAATGTTGGAAAGTCCACGCTTTTGAATGCCCTGGTGGGGCAAAAAATCAGCATTACCTCGCGCAAGGCGCAAACCACCCGCCATCGCATCACCGGCATGCACACGCAAGGCGCAACCCAGTTTGTGTTCGTCGATACGCCCGGTTTTCAAACTCGCCACAACAATGCGCTGAACCGCTCGCTCAACAAAACCGTCAAAGGGGCCGTGAGCGACGTGGACTTGATCCTGTTCGTGGTGGAGGCGGGCAGGTTCAACCAGGCCGATGCCAAAGTGCTGGCCTTGTTGGGAAAGGACATCCCTACGCTGTTGATCGCCAACAAGCTTGACGAGGTCGCCCGACGCGCCGATATCGCGCCGTGGCTGCAGGAAATGCAAAAGAAGGGCGATGAAGCGGGTGGCGAAGGAGGTGGCGGCCACGCATTCGCCGAGTTCGTGCCCATGTCCGCCAAAAATTCCAAAGACGTTGAGCGGCTCCTGACGATTTGCGAGAAATTCCTGCCTGAACAGGCCTGGTGGTATGCAGAAGATGAGTTGACCGACCGCAGCGAGAAGTTTCTGGCCAGCGAGACCGTCCGTGAAAAGCTGTTCCGTTTGACGGGCGACGAGTTGCCCTACACCTCGACGGTTGTGATTGACAAGTTTGAAGAGGAGCCGGGGCGGGGCAAGCAGAAGCGCCTGGTCAAAATCGCCGCCACCATCGTGGTGGAGCGCGACACCCACAAAGCCATGGTGATCGGCGACAAGGGCGAGCGCATCAAGCGCATCGGCACTGAAACCCGCGTTGAACTTGAAAAACTCATGGACGCCAAAGTTTTCATCGAGATGTGGGTGAAGGTGCGCTCTGGCTGGGCCGACGATGAGGCGCGGGTTCGTTCCTTCGGGTATGAGTAGCGTGTGGCCGCGAACCGCATCTCTGACGAGCCTGCCTACGTTCTGCACCGTTACGACTGGAGCGAGTCCAGCCTGATCCTGGAAGTGTTCACCCGCAACCACGGGCGGGTCGCTCTGGTTGCCAAAGGGGCCAAAAAGCCCAGCTCCAACTTCCGCCCGATATTGCTGCCCCTGCAGCCATTGCACGTCGCTTACGGTGGCGATGCCGAGATCCGTACCCTCAAAGGCGCGGAGTGGATGGGCGGTCATGTGATGCCGACGGGCGACGCGCTGATGTCCGGCTATTACATCAACGAATTGCTT
>JANMCB010000541.1:0-12356 GCA_031360805.1 Rhodoferax sp. | reverse complement strand
AACAAGCCCAGTCCCTGGACTGCACCAACGCTCACCAGCACGATGGGTCGATCGCCAGATATGCCGAAACGCCACAGCAGTCGGCGGTCGCAAATTTCGATCGAATTCGGGGGCCCAGGCGATGCCACCGCCTGCGGTTGGGTCAGGCTGAATACCAGGGCGGACGTCAATGACTGGATCGCCGTGAAATTCTCGGCGCTGATGCGCAGCACATGCAGGCGGATGCCCGTCAACGTCGCCGACATCAGCGAAGCGCGCTGGACATGGCTTGGCTGCTGGTATTTGTCGATGACAGCCTGCAAAGTCGCGTCATGGTCGGAGGCAGCGGTGGCAAAAGTCAGCTGGGCCTTGGCGTTGGGGTTGATGCGCACCCGCACCGCCAATGCGCAAACCGGGTCCAGCCCGGTTTCCAGTGGCGCGGGCTCTCCCGCCTCTGCACCAACCTGCGCGGTTGAAATCGGCAGTGGGTCAAACGATGCGCGCGGCAGCCCGGGCGTGTGGTTGCGACCCAGCCAGCGCTGTCGGTCGGTTTGCACCCGCATGCTGACCACGCGCGCCTGGCTGTCCGCCAAAAAATGGGTCGCGAACAGGCTCTTCTCAGTCGGCAGGCGGGGTTTGCGCTCGAACACAACCGCCTGCTGGCCGCTGTGCCATTCGGCTCGGACAAACAGGTTGGTGAAGGCGGGATGCGCCTCGTCTGCCTGCGGGCTTGAAAGGGTGACTTCGAAGGCTGATATCAATTCGACTTCAACCACCCGGTCGCTCAGGTTGCGCAGTTCAATCTGCCGGAACTCGATGTCATCCTCCGGGCTCACCCAAACCGTGGTGTGGGCGTGCAGTTCGGGCCATTGCGCGCTGAAGCAGACCCGGTCCGCATGGTAGGTGCTCTTGTATTGGGCCTTCGGATCTGGAGCAGGGTGCTGGGTGATGGACACAGGAGCGTCCAGGGAGTCGCTTCGCAGGTAAAAGAAGCTTCCGTAGGCATCACGCAGCGCGTCGTCACGCCAGCGCGTGATGCCGGTTTGCCCCCAGCGGCTCCATCCGGCGCCATTGGGACGCAAGGTGACGCTGTAGCGCCCGTTCGAAAGAACGTGCGTGGGGTCAACGGCGCTGGCGCCCGGGAGTACTTCATGCAACTGGCCCTGGCGACGCCGTTGCAGGGTCAAGGCAGGTGGGTTGGCCAGCGGCGCATACAGCATGGACAGTTCACGCGGTGCGCGTTCGTGCAGCAGCGATGCAACCGCTTCAATATGGGCATTGGCCATCCCCCAGCGTTGCGCGACACCGTCGAAGAGCACATTGGCCAGCGCGACGATGGTCATGCCCTGGTGGTGGGCCATGAACGTGTTGACGGGCGTGAACGGCGTTTTTTCAGATTGGCGCGCTGGTGAATAGTCCAGCGCTTCAATGAATCCATACGGGCCGCGGGCTGCCAGCGCCTCCATTTGCGCGAAATTGCCGCACGCGGTATGGGGCGCAATCTGGGCGGCCAGTGCCGTGGCATACGGTGCGATCACCAGTTCATCGGTGGGCGTGCGGCGGAAAGCCAGCCGGGGCACACCTTGCGGTGCGTACTGGTAGGCCAGCGTGTGGTCGCTGGCGGCGTAGGCAGACTCTGAAATGCCCCACGGCACGTCATGGGCGCGGGCAAAGGCGATCTGTTCCACCACGGCCGCATGGCCGGCGCCGTGCAGCACGCTGTCATGCGGTTCGTTCAGGATCAGCGTGGGCATCAGGTACTCGAACATGGAGCCCGACCATGAGCGCAGGCCCACATCGGCGCCGACCGCGTAAAACGGTCGCCCGAGCGACGCCCAATGGCGCACCGGCACATCTCCTTTGGCAATGGCAAGCAGACTCGTGAGGCGCGCCTCGGAGGCCAGCAAGTCGTAATACGATGCGTCAAGCTGCTGCTCTGCCACGCGGTAGCCAATGTGAAACAGGTGGCGCTTGCGATGGTACAAAAAGTCAAAATCCGGCACCCAGGCCAGCCGCTCGCACTCAACGGCCAATGCCCGCAAACGCCGGTTTGATTCGATAGCATGCGGTATCGGCCGCGCACCCTCAGTCTCGGCATCAAGCCGCTCCAGGCAGGCTTGGGCAACGGCCAGCAGGTGCCCGCTCAGGTTGCCGCTGTCGACAGTAGATACATACATGGGCAGCAGCGGCGCCAGCGTCAATGTGTCGTACCAGTTCAAAAGATGGCCACGGTGGCGTTGCAGTTTGGCAAGCGTTGCCAGCGTGGCTTCCAGCCGTGTGATCATCTGCGGCGTATCGATCCAGCCAAACACGCGGGCGCAGGCCACGGTCAGCAGATACAGCCCGATGTTGGTGGGCGAGGTTCGGTGCGCCACCATGTCGTGCGGCGTGACTTGCAGGTTGTCGGGTGGCAGAAAGTTGTCGGTGGCTCCGACACAACGCTCAAACAAGCGCCAGGTGTCGCGTGCAATGCCTTCAAGATAAACCTGGTCTGCCACCGGCAAGCTGGCTTCCGTGGGCGCCGGGCGGGTCCGGCTGACCCACCAGATCCACAGCGGCGACGCAGCCCACAGCAGGCACAACGCGGCGGCGAATGCTGGCGTCGGTGTCCCATACAGCAGCAGCAAAGCCAGCAGCGCCACGGAGATTACGGGCTGCTTCCAGTGCAGGCGCAAGAGCGGGCCAAGCGCTGTCTGGGCCCGCGCCTGTGCGGTGGCCGCTGTCGTCCATTCAAGCAGGTGGCGCCGGGAAACGAACAGCCGGTGCAGCGCCCGCGACACGGCATCCAGGGCCAGAAGCGACTGCTGTTGCAGCTGGGCCAGCAACCACAGGCCGCCCCACAGGGCGCGCGCCAGGTCCACCGCCGCCTGCCGGTAAAAATGAAACTTGGCAAGGTCATCGCGGCTGGGGGAGAAGCCCGCCACCGCACCCATCAGGGGCCCAGCCGAAAAAGCGGCCAGCACCAGCATCAGGGCCGACCAGGGCGACATGATGTAGTCACCCAGTGCCAGCAGCAGCAGCGCCAGTGACATCGGCGCCACCAGCGAGCGGCGCAGGTTGTCAAACATTTTCCACCCGTTGATCATGTGAATGCCGTACTGCCGGGGTTTGAACAAAAACGGCAGCAGTTGCCAGTCGCCCCGGGTCCAGCGGTGCATTCGTGAAGCCGCCACGTCGGCATGAAACGGCGCATCCTCAATCACGGTGATGTCGGTCACGGCAGCACAACGCGCCATTGATCCCTCCAGCAGGTCGTGGCTGAGCACCTGCTCCTCAGGCAAGCGGCCCGACAGCACCGCATGCACGGCGTGCACGTTCAGCAGCCCCTTGCCGGTGAAGGTGCCTTCCTGAAACACGTCCTGGTAGACCTCGGACGTAGCCGCGCTGTAGGGGTCAATACCGCACTGGCCGGCAAACAGCCAATGAAACAGGGTGGCGTCCTTGATCGCTGGCAAGGGCGTCACCACCCTGGGTTGAAAGATGCCGTAGCCGCTCACAATGCTGCGCTCTTGCGCGTCCAGGCGCGGCTGGTTCTGCGGGTGCGCGGCCACGCCCACCAGGTCGCGCAGGCGTCCTGGGGGCAGCTCGGTGTCGCTGTCCAGCGTCACGACGTAGCGAGTGTCTTTGGCCAGCCGCGACGCATCACCCAGGTCGATGAAAGCATCGCTGGTACCCTGCGCCAGCGCCGTCACCAGCAGCTCCAGCTTGCCGCGTTTGCGCTCCTTGCCAATCCAGCGTTGCTCGGTCTGGCTAAACTGGCGATTGCGGTGCAGCACGATGAAGCGCGGTGCCAAACCGGCTGCGTCACCGCTGGATGCCTGCAACGGATAGCGCGCATTGAGCGCGTTGATCTCTGCCACGGCACCCTCCAGCAGTGCCTCGTCGCCTGGAAGTTGGGCGGTGCCTGCATCAGCCCAATCCGTCAGCAGCGCGAATTGCGCATGGCGCTCGGGATTGGCCAGGTAGTGCAACAGCAGGCGGTGCGCCAGTTCGCGGGCCGAGCCAGGCTGCGTGAGCATGCCTGGAATGACCACGATCGCCCGGTGTTCGAGCGGGATGCCTTCCATGAATGCCAGCCGGGGGAAGTGCCCGGGCCGGGTGGATTCACTGATCAGCCGGTTGATGACCGCGACCACTGCTTCCGACGCCGGAAACGCCATCAACACCGCTCCGATCAGCGTCAACCAGATTGGCGCGTTGGCGCCAATCAGCCCCTCGCTGTGCCGCAACAGCAACCAGGTCACCAGGCCAGCCGTGCCAAAAAACAGCGCACTCAGATAGACAGGCAGGGCGGCTCGGCGCAATGCAATTTGGCAGGTTTCGAGCCACGGCGGGCGCACACCCACCGCGCGGGTCAATTGCGCTTGCCCCTTGCCCGCCAGCCAATACGCGGCGGCGGCCTCAGTGCTGTTCACATCGCCGGTCAGCGGCATCAGTCCCAGCAGGGTCTGCGCCACGGCAACTTCAGACACGCCGCCTTGCTGCGCCAGCCGTTCAATGGCGTGCAGGGTTTGTGAGCGCGTGTTGCTGTCTTCGGCCTCAAACACCGGGGATGCCATCATCGCGCCCATCAATCGGCTGGTACGCTGGACGATGTCGATCCAGTCGGCGTCGCCAATCGCGCGCAGCGACTTCACCGCGTTGCTCACGCTCAGGTTGTCCGCCGCCTGGTCAAGCGGCTGCTGCGCCCGTGTGGCGGCCAGGTCGGGCAGCGCGACGTCAAGCCAGTCCTGGTAAGTGGTCCGATTGACGACTTTCTCCGCTGTGCGCCGGTCTTGCAGACGCAGCGCCATTTGCGCGAGGAACACCCGTCCGACGCCGCGCTGGTTCAGCAGCGCCAGCAGGGCATCCAGGTCAGTCAAGGCGTAGCGTTCGATCCGGTCACACACCCGGTTGGCCACTTCACGGGCGGCCTTGTTGGTGGCCACGCGTTCCGCCAGGCGGCGCAGGTTCTCCACCAGCACCACACGCAGGGTGGTGGGCAAGGCCCAGATTTCCCGCAGATTCAGTTCCCGTGCTTCCTGGTAGGCGTTGAGAAACTGCACGCCAATTTCTTCATCAAACGCGCTGTCGGTATGGGCCACAAACGCCCAGGCAATGCCGTACACCCGGGGCAAGCCGGCCAGCGGCTCGTCTTGCAGAATCGGCAGCGTGCGAAAGTAGCTTCTGGGCAGGCCTTCGTGAATTTCCTTGAGCTGCGATTCGATCAGGTGAAAGTTGTCCAGCAGCCACTCGGCAGCGGGGCTGATGTCATAACCACTGCGCGCCTGATTGCCAATATAGCGGTGCGCCTCCCGAAGGACGCGGATGTTGTCCTGCAGGCGCGGGAAGAACGTGGCCGCCATGAACCCTGCCTTGGCGGCACGGTGCGTGGCGCCCAGGCTTCGCCCATGCTGCCCAAAGCGCTGCAGCCCGAAGATTTCGGAGCGTATGGGTGGCTGCACGGCACCTCGTGTGCCGTCCAGCATGTCGCACAGAATTTTCGGTGCATCCGGCACCAGGCGCAGCAATTTGGATTGCTGCATGGCCTTAAGAAACTAAGGCAACCGCACCCATCAGAAAAGTGGCGACGACCAGCGTTGTGACGAAGCGAGAGGCCACGAACTGGTGCATGACCTCTACGTAGCAGCGCAATACAAACCAGCGCCCCTGTTTTTCCCGGCAGTGGTCAAGGTGATCACCCAGGGCCGACAGCTCCATCGGCGACGTGTCTGCCGTGCCACCGAATGAGGCGGTGGTCCAGGGCGAGCTGGACAGGGTGCGGGATTTCATGGGGACTCCTTGCGCTGGCGGGCAGCGAATTGATGAATTTTGTGGGGTATTTGGCGGGGTGAATTGATGTTAAAAACCCGGCGGACTTTCGTCTGTCGGACGAGGTGCCGCCGCAAGCCGGAAAAAGCCGCAGAACTGCAATTGGTTGTTACGGGCAGCGCTCACGCGTTTCTTTTCGTGTGCGCTGGCGCACATAGCGCAAACTTGCGTCCTGCCTACAATCCGGGTTGACCCCTTCAGGAAATCCGTGAAAGTATTGGCGAACGACCCCCAAAACAACCATTTGCTGGCTGCCTTGCCAGAGGCGGAGTGCCGTGCCTGGATGGCGCTGCTGGAGCCGGTTGACATGGCGCTTGGCCAGGTTCTGTATGAGCCGGGCGTGCCGCTTGAATACGTCTACTTTCCGACCTCAGCCATCGTCTCCTTGCTGTATGTGATGGAGAACGGCGCGTCCGCCGAGATCGCCATGGTCGGCAATGAAGGCATCGTCGGCATATCGCTGTTCATGGGCGGCGACTCCACGCCCAGCCGCGCGGTGGTGCAAAGCGCGGGCCAGGGCTACCGGCTTCTGGCGCAGGTCATGAAAGACGAATTCAACCGCGCCGGGCCGGTGTTGCATCTGTTGCTGCGCTACACCCAGGCGCTTATCACCCAGATGTCGCAAATCGCGGTGTGCAACCGGCATCATTCGGTGGACCAGCAACTGTGCCGCTGGCTGCTGCAAAGCCTGGACCGCCTGCCAAACAACGAGCTGGTCATGACGCAGGAGCTGATTGCCAACATGCTCGGTGTGCGCCGCGAAGGCGTGACTGAAAGCGCCGTGAAGTTGCAGCAGGCCGGTTTCATCCGCTACGCACGCGGGCACATTTCGGTACTGGACCGCAAGGGCCTGGAGCGGCGCACCTGCGAATGCTATGCCGTGGTCAAAAAAGAATACGAGCGCCTGCTGCCCACCGGCGTGAAGCCGGCCTGAGTGAAACACCGATCAATCCGCATCCCTGCTGGCAAAGCTGAACGCTACCTTATATATAGCTAACTTTGCATATAATACGAGGGCCGGAGGCATATTTGGTCGGTATTTTGCCAAAAAAGCACGTATTTAGGGACAAAAATTAACCTGCAGGTTCATTTTTTCGCATTCCACAGCCGTTACGGCCGCATCTCGGCGCCAATGCCGCGGTAACCGGTGTAGCGTGACTGGCTGTCAAACATCGGCTCGCCGCTCACCCTGAACCACTGCACCGAACCATCGGGGTTGGTGCGGCTGAAGGCGAAGTCCAGAAACGGCTCGCGCGCGGCGATCTTCGCCTGCAGTTGCTGGCGCTCGGCCTCGTTCCAGCCGGTGATCTCACCCTCGCCCGTGTCGCCCAGAAACGCCGTCACGCGGATGCCCAGCATTTCCTGCACCGGGCCCGAAACGCGGGTGAAGCTGCCGGTCTCGTTTTGCTCCCAATACCAGTCGGACGCCAGCTCCGCCAGGCGGCGAAAGCGCTCTTCGCTCTGTGCCAGCTCGGCGGTGCGGACCGTCACCTGCTTCTCCAGCGTCTGGTTGTAGCTGGCCAGGCGCTGGTACAGCAGGCGCACTTCGAGCATGTTGTGGATGCGGGTCGTCACCTCAACCAGGTCAAACGGTTTGCTGACGAAGTCTTTCGCACCGGCTTGCAGCGCGCGCAGCTTGTGGCCGGGGTCGGCCGTCA
The DNA here is from genome assembly GCA_031360805.1 of Rhodoferax sp. Taxonomy (GTDB): domain Bacteria; phylum Pseudomonadota; class Gammaproteobacteria; order Burkholderiales; family Burkholderiaceae_C; genus JANYCG01. The sequence goes on along the minus strand of JANMCB010000541.1, from coordinate 4,908 downwards.
GCGCCATCACCGGCAGGTATTGATCGGCACCATCAGCCGCCAGCGCCTGCATCACTTCAAAGCCGTTCATGACCGGCATGTTCAGGTCCAGCAGGATCAGGTCGTAGGCGTTTTCGTGGTGCTGCGCGCTCACCTTTTCGGGGTGCGTGGTGGCGCTCACATTGGTATAACCGGTCTCGGACAGCAACTGCTCCAGCAACTGGATGTTGGTTTCCTGGTCATCCACGATCAGGATGCGTGCCGCCAAAATGTCACTTGTTTCTAGCATGATTTCTCTTCCTTGATTTCATTTTTAACGCACGCTTTTGCCGATTTCGGCGCGGGCGATCTCGACGATCTTGGTCGCAATCTCTTCAGGCGGCAGCACAAAGTCGATGCAGCCGGTGTCAATCGCGCTTTGGGGCATGTCAGGCTGGCCCGCCGTGCTCTGTTTTTGCGCAATCGTGATGCCGCCCACTTCGCGGATGCCGCACAGCGCCGGCGCGCCGTCGCCATCAAAGCCCGACACAATCACGGCTATCAGCTTGCCGTCCCAGCAGTCGGTCAGCGAGCGCAAAAAGACGGTGATCACCTCCGACCAGCCGCGTTGCTTGGCAATCGGGCGCAGGCGGAACTGCCTGTCGGCATCCACATGCAATTCCCGGTTCGAGGGGATGATGAAAACCTGGTTCGGCTCAACCTCAAGCTTCTCCTCGATCAGTTCCACCGGCATTTTGGTGAAGCTGCGCAACACCTCGTGCAGCCGTGTGGGCGTGTGCGTGATGTGGTTCACGATGACAATCGCCACGCCCATGTCGACTGGCAGGTTTTTCAACAGGCGGATGTAGGCGTCCAGCCCGCCGGCTGAACCGCCCACACAAACCACGGGAAAGTTTTTCATGTTAATGACCCCAGTTGGCTCAATTGGCTCAAATCGCTGAACTGGGGCTGCGGCTCAGCGTTGTCACGCTCCAGCCTCAACGCCCGATCCAGCGTCTCCATCAGCTCCTTGACCCGAATCGGCTTGGTCAGGTAGGCGCAGCATCCGGCGTCCAGCCCCGCCTGAATGTCCGCTGGCATCGCGTTGGCGCTCAGTACCACCACCGGAATGTGCGCCGTCAGCGGGTCGTTCACCAGAATCCGCAACACGTCAATGCCACTGATGCCCGGCAGGTTGGTGTCCAGCAAGATCACGTCTGGCAAGTTGCTCCTGGCCTGCGCCAGCCCGCTCATGCCATCTCGCGCTGTGACCAGGCGCACATCCGGGCGGCGCGTCATCAGCTCTTCAATCAACAGCAAGTTGGTGGCGTTGTCTTCGACATACAGCAGGGTGTAAAGCCCTGCCAAATTGCGCCTGGAAAGGCCGTTTGATGCAGCGCCCTTTGCGGCGCCCAGACCGGCCCGTGCCGCCGCGTCTGCACGGGCGTCCGGCGAAACCCGGCGCGGGGCATCTGCCGACGGGTTGGCATCAGTATCGGTAGCTGCGTCGTGCTCGCCCATCCGGTTCATCTCGATCCAGAAAACGCTGCCTTGGCCAACGGTGCTGTTCACGCCCATGCTGCCGCCCATCAGCTCCACCAGTTGTTTGGTCATCACCAGCCCAATGCCCGTGCCGGGCTCCGAGCGGCTTTCCTGCCCAAGCCGGTTGAACGGCTGAAACAATTGCCCGATTTTCTCCGGCGTCAGGCCGTCGCCAGTGTCTTCAATGCAAATGCGCAGGCGCTTGGGGTTGTCGGCGTTGAACATCACCTTCACGCTACCGCCTACGGTGTTGTACTTGATGGCGTTGCTCAACAGGTTGATCAGCGCCTGCTTCAAGCGGGTGCGGTCCGCGTGCACATGGGCCAGGGCGGGCGTCTTCTCGAATTCCACGCTGATGCCGCGTCGCCTCGCGTCCACCTCGACCATCGCTTCGCACTCCAGCAAGATGCTGGCCACAGGCACGTTCTGCATGTCCAGTTTCAGCTTGCCCGATTCAATCACCGCCAGGTCCAGAATTTCGTTGATCAGCTCCAGCAGGTACCAGCCGGCTTTCAGAATCTGCTCCAGGCTGCGCTTTTGCCCCGGCGTGGGGGCAGGGTTGCCCGCATCCAGCAATTGCGCAAAACCCAGAATGGCGGTGAGCGGCGTGCGCAGCTCATGGCTCATGGCCGACAGAAAGTCTGATTTGGCCAGGTTGGCCTTTTCAGCCAGCACTTGCGCGTCCTGCAGCTCCGCGTTTTTATGCAGCAGCACCTGGTCCAGAAACAGGCGGTCCGCATCAACTTGCTTGCGTTGGGTAACGTCTGTGAACACCACACCCACCGTGGACCGGTCTTTGGGCCCGGTTCTGAACGCGAACAGGTCAAACCAGCGGCCCAGCGAGTCAGCGCGGCGTGTAATGCGCACCGATTCGCCGGTCAACGCCACCTTGCCGTAGGTCTCAATCCAGTCGCGCTCCAGCCCAGGCACGGCCTCACTGGCCAGACGGCCGTGGGCATTCAGCACCCCAGACTGAGTTTCAAAACTCGGGTTGATCGCCAAATAGCGGAAGTCCACCGGGTTGTGATGATTGTCAAACACCATTTCAATGATGCAAAAACCTTCATCGATCGAGTTGAACAGCGAGCGGTGGATTTCCTCCGACTCATACAGCTTCTCTTCGGCGTGCTTGCGGTCTGAAATGTCGCTGATGATGACCAGCAGGCACTCTGCATTGCTGTTTTCCGCCTCGGCCGTCGCCGCCATGCGCACCCAAAACCCGGAACCCGCGGTGTTGACCATCTGCACGTCACGTTGCGCCGGTTGACCGGTTCGCAGGGTCTGCTGGCTAAACAGGTAATGGGCGTCGCGGTCATGCTTCGCGATGAAGCGACGCAGCGGCTTGCCAACCAACTGGCTTCGCGGCAGACCCAGCAGGCTGGCGGCTTTCAGGTTGCACTGCAAAATGTCGCCGGTCTGGCCGAGCGTCAGGTAACCCACCGGCGCCATGTCGTACAGGTCCTGGTAGCGGCTTCGCTCAATGTCCAGCGCCACCTGAACGTCACGCAACTCCTCGTTCTGCATCTCCAGTTCAATCTGGTACACCTGCAGTTCGTGCAGGGTTTTGCGCATGGCGTCTGCCGTCAAGTGCTCGCTCACGTGAGGTGGTACCGGGCGGCTGGCGCGAGCTGTTTCCTCGGCGCGCTGGCGCAGCGCAACCAGGTTTTCTTCATGCGTTGGCATGGCTGACCCCCAGGCGTTCGGTGGTGGCAATGGCATACACATCGCCAGTTTCATTGATGAGTGCGGTCGATGTCAGCGACACCTCCAGAATCCGCCCATCTTTGGCCAGGCGCTGGGTCTGGTAGGGGGCCAGGACGGCAGCCTCGCTCAGTTCCCGCACCCGGCTCAACGCTTGCACCTGCTGCGCTTTGGGAATGCGGTCACGCACGTTCATCTTCAGCGCTTCGGCCTCGCTCCAGCCATACAGCCGCACAGCGCCAGGGTTCCAGGCAGTAATGCGGCCACCCAGATCCTGTACCGTGATGGCATCAAACGCATCGTGTACTACCACGGCCAGGCGCAACAGTGCATTGGCTTTTTGAAGCGCTTCGCGCGCCCGCACCGTTTCGGTGATGTCCACAAATGTGATCACCACGCCTTCAATCATGTCGTCCAGCGTCCGGTAGGGCAGGATGCGCAGGGTGAACGACTTGCCATTGGCGTTCTGCACATCGGTCTCTTGCGGCACCAGCGTGGACAGCACCCTTTTTGCGTCTTCCACCAGGCCCGCATAGCCCTGCAGGTTGGACACAATGTGCGCAATCGGGCGCCCAATGTCGCTCAGAATCAGGTTGATGATCTGGGTGGCGGCCGGTGTAAAGCGCAGGATGCAGAGCTTGCGGTCGACAAACACAGTGGCAATGCCGGTGCCGGCCAGCAAATTGTTCATGTCATTGTTGGCGCGAGACAGGTCGGTGACCTTGCTTTGCAGTTCAGTGTTGACGGTGGCCAGCTCCTCGTTGATCGACTGCAGTTCTTCCTTGGAGGTTTCCATCTCTTCATTGGTGGACTGCAGCTCTTCATTCACCGACTGCATCTCTTCGTTGGACGACTTCAATTCTTCGTTGGAGGTCTCCAGCTCTTCATTGGCGGCGTGCAGGTACTCCTCTTTGGCGCGCAACTCTTCATTCAGCTCGGCGATCTGGGCCGTGACGTCCAGGCCCGGCATGGGTACTTTACCTGGCGGCACCGCAGTTTGCGTTTCGGGCGCAGCCGGGCTCTGCGTCTCTTCCAGCATCACCAGAAACAGCGGCGTTTCCAGCAAGGCGCCCGTGCTGGAGGTCACCGGGCAGACGCTCAGGTTCACCTGCGTGAAATGGCCATTGGTCTTGACGCGCAAGTTATTGCATTTCACCCGTTCTTTGGCCAGTACCGCACGGTGCAGCGCTTTGGTGAGGTCGGGCCTCAGCCCTTCACGCGCCATCTTCAGAATGTTGTTGATGCCGACGTTGCCCTGCGCCGGTTCCAGGTACAGGCCGGTGCGCCCATGCAGGTACAGAATGTCGCCTGCGCCATTCACCAGCGCCGCCACCGGGGCCACCTGCTGCAACAGCGCATGCTCGGTCAATTCGCGCAGCGACACCTTGAGCGGCATGGCGGCTTTGCCCATGGCCAACGGCTGGGTCGCCTCCCGTGCGCCGACGGGCGGGGTGCTGGCCAGAAAGCGCTGCAGCGCGGCGCGGCGGTTGCTCTGGAAGTCTTCCTGGCTCTGGTACAGCTTGGCCTTGCGGTCCACCACGGCAAACAGGCTGGCGAACTCGCCGACGGTCTCTGACGTGCCCAAAAACAGCATGCCGCCCGGCGCCAGTGCGTAGTGGAACAGCGAGATCAGCTTTTTTTGCAGCTCCGAACCCATATAGATCAGCAGGTTGCGGCAGCTCACCAGGTCCAGCTTGGAGAACGGCG
>JANMCB010000521.1:0-6241 GCA_031360805.1 Rhodoferax sp. | reverse complement strand
CGCAGGTGGGAGCCGATGGGCTGGCCAACGACGAGGGCGCGGGCATCTTCGAGCGTCTGGCGAATTTTTTCGCCGCCGGGCACTTCGCCGACGCCGGTGCGCCCGGCACTGTCGGTCAGGACCAGCAAGTTGCGGGTGAAGAACGGGCCGTGAGCGCCGCTCAGGTTCAGCAGCATGCTGTCGCGGCCAGCCACGGGGATGACGCGCAGGGCGGTGATCAGGGGTGTGGCGTGAGTAGGCATGGCTTGGCAAAGAAATGGAATCAGTTTACTAAGGTAGGATGAATAGTATCGACCATCGCCACCTGCGTCATCGCCCCCAAAACCACCATGACCCCTGAAAACGTGCCCCTTATTCGCCCGCCTCACACGATTCGCATGCACGCGCAGGACAACGTCGTCATCGTCGCCAACGACGGCGGGCTGGCCGCTGGCACGGCCCTGTCCTCGGGTCTGGTGCTGGTGGACCGCGTACCGCAAGGCCACAAGGTCGCGTTGGTGGATTTGACTGTCGATGCGCCAGTGCTGCGTTATGGCATTCCAATCGGGTCTGCGCTCAGGGCGATTCCTGCGGGCAGTTGGGTGCATGAGCGCCTGCTGAAAATGCCCGACGCGCGTGGGCTGGACAACCTGCCGATCTCAACCGTTAAACCCGCTGCGCAAGCGCCGCTGGAGGGCTACACCTTCGAAGGTTTTCGCAATGCCGATGGTTCGGTCGGCACGCGCAACATTCTGGCCATCACGCAGACTGTGCAATGCGTGGCGGGCGTGACGGACTTTGCCGTGCAACGCATCAAGGCGGAGCTGCTGCCGAAGTTCCCCAATGTTGATGATGTGGTCGCGCTGGAACACAGCTACGGTTGCGGCGTGGCGATTGACGCACCGGGCGCGGAAATCCCGATCCGCACGCTGCGCAACATCAGCCTGAACCCGAATTTTGGTGGCGAGGTGATGCTGGTCAGCTTGGGCTGCGAAAAACTTCAACCGGAACGGTTGATGCCGCCGGGGAGCTTTGCCATCGTCGACGAGCGCAACGTGGCAGACGTGGGCACCAGCGCCGAGACCCGGCTTGACGTAGTGTGTTTGCAAGACGACGCACATGTTGGCTTCATGTCGATGGTCGAATCCATCATGCGCCAGGCCACGCAACACCTGGAGCGTCTGAACGCGCGCCAGCGAGAAACAGTTCCCGCCAGTGAGTTGGTGGTGGGCGTGCAGTGCGGCGGCAGCGACGCGTTTTCGGGCGTTACCGCCAACCCGGCGGTGGGTTTTTGCACCGATCTACTGGTGCGCGCCGGGGCCAGCGTGATGTTCTCTGAAACCACTGAGGTGCGCGACGGCATCGACCAGCTCACCGCGCGTGCCGCCAGCCCCGAAGTGGCGCAGGCGATGATCCGCGAGATGGCCTGGTACGACGCTTACCTGCAACGCGGCAGTGTGGACCGCAGCGCCAACACCACGCCCGGCAACAAACAGGGCGGCTTGTCCAACATTGTCGAGAAGGCCATGGGTTCCATTGTCAAAAGTGGCTCGGTGCCGATTACAGGCGTGCTCGCGCCGGGTGAAAAGCTTGGGCCAAACCTTGGGCAAGGGGGTTTGACTGGCAGGTTGATTTACGCTGCAACGCCTGCGAGCGATTTCATCTGCGGCACCTTGCAACTGGCGGCCGGCATGAACCTTCACGTGTTCACCACCGGGCGCGGCACGCCCTACGGCTTGGCGCAAGTGCCTGTGATCAAGGTCGCCACCCGCAGCGACCTGGCACGGCGCTGGCACGACCTGATGGATGTGAATGCGGGCACGATTGCCGACGGCACCGCCAGCATTGAAGACGTGGGCTGGGAGCTGTTCAAGCTGATGCTGGAGGTGGCCAGTGGCCGCAAAAAAACCTGGGCCGAACACTGGAAGCTGCACAACGCGCTGGTGCTGTTCAACCCGGCACCGGTGACTTGATGGGCCCCGCAAGTTTTGCGTCAACCGCCGCCAAAATGCTGCGGGCTACTTCTTTCAGGTCGTCTTCAAGCCCTTGAGCAGGCTCTTGCCGCGTGAATCCGCAGCGTTCAGCAGTCCGGCCGGTGGCACGGATTCAAACTTTCCCCTTACCGCGATTTCGGCGCATGCGGGTGCGAAGGTGGCGCTGACTTCAGCCCCGTTTGAGCCGGCCAGCGAAAAGCAGTTTTGGCCCAATTTGGTGTTCAGCGGCTTGAAGATGGCGTCCTGAATGATGTCGGAGGCACTGCCTTCGGCCAACTGCAACTGGAACTTGCCGCTCTCAGGCAGCCACTGGACGTCCAGCACCTGACGAATGCCGCGCAGTTCGCGCAGCACCAGCTCGGTGGTCTGCTTGTCGGGAAGGCCGGCAATTTTCAGATGGGTCTTGCGGGTTCCGAAATTGAAGTGCTGCAAGAAGAAGTTTTTGGAAAACTCGTCACCCACCAGTTTGCCGATTTCTGCCAACGCCTGGTCTTCGGTCGCCCAGCTTTGGCCCTTGGGCATGACGGTGTTGAGGTAAATCTCTTCACCGCTGGCTTTGTCAACCGCCTTGATCGTCCAGGACGTCAGCACGGTTTTGGTGACCGTCAGGCCCGAAGCCTGCAGCTTCATGGACAGCAGTTTGAGCTTGGCCTCACCCTGAATGGCAAAGTCCGCCGTTTGCGCTTTCGGTCCAGTGGGTGCTTCGCCGTCAGCCGACCAAACCCTGAAGCCGAATGATTTGATCCGCTCTTTCAGTACGTTTTCGGCCAACACCGAGCGCGCTGAGGGCAGCACCTGCGCGGTGTCCGAGTTGGCGATAGACATGTTGATCGAAACTTTCGGGTCACCATTGTTGCGGATGAAGTCAACGCGCTCTTCCTTGGAGAGCTGGTTGAGCGACTTCTGCACGTCACGCATCTTGATCACAGCACGGGTTTCGGTTTCTATCAGCCCGTCTTTGCCGCTGGTGGGGGCACCCTCATGCAGCACCGATTTGATGAAGCTGCCCGACTGCGAGAGCAGTTTTTGCTCGAGCACCGCGTAATTTTTGTTCAGCGAGCTTTTGTCCACATAAAGCGCCAAAGCTTTCTCAACCAGCTGGCGGGAGGCGTCGGCCCTTGCCTCAGTCTGGGCGGCACCTGCGTCGCCATTGAACTTCGGGTCTTTGGGGTCAACCAGGCCCAGCGCGCTGATGATCAGGGTGCCTGGCTCCTGCGATGGCTCATTGGCGGCAACCGCTGGCGCATTCACCGGGGCAGCAGTCGCGGGTGCGACCACGGCGGGCGGGGCAGACGTGGCAGCAACTGCACCAGCCGGCGCGGTGGGGTTTGCGGTTGCAACGGATGCGGGTGGCGCCTGCGCTGCCATCGGCGCGTTTGCGCGGTCTTTGCCGGTTAGCCAGAAAGCGGCGGCTGCACCGACCAGCAAGACGCCGGCGATGCCCCCTACCAGTGCACCATTGGAGACAGGCTTGGACAGGGGCTTGGCTGCGGGCGCGCTGGTTGGCCCAAAAGCAGGAGGCTCAACGACCGATGGTTCAATCTTTGAAAAGACGATCGGTTGAATTGATGGTTGCGGTGCTGGTTGATTCGCTGGAGCAATCGCTGGACCAGTCGCAGATCCATTCGCAGGCAGCGGCGGCGCCATGCGGGTGGCCGTGTCGTTGGCATGGGGTGAACCAGAGTAGGCGCTGACAAAAGTCGGGTCGTCGCCACGCCTTGCGGCAGCCGCCTTGATGGCATCGGCAAACTCCCTGGCATTTTGAAAACGGTCTGCCGGAACCTTGGCGATGGCTTTCTTGACGACCGCGTCCCAGGCGGCGGGCAGGGTCAGATTCAAGGTAGAGGGCGCCAGCGGCTCTTCCCGCAGCACCTTGTACATGATGGTGGTGGCATTGCCCGTGAACGGTTTTTCACCGGTCAGGAACTGGTACAGAATGACGCCGCAAGAAAACAGATCGCTTCGGCCATCGACCGTTTGCCCCATGAACTGTTCTGGCGACATGTACGACGGCGTGCCCAGAATGGTGCCAGCCTGGGTCAATTCCGAGGTCTCAAGGCGAGCAATGCCAAAGTCGGCGATTTTGATTCGGCCATCGGCCAATACGATCAGGTTGGCTGGTTTCATGTCGCGGTGAATGACGCCCTTGCCGTGGGCGTGTTCCAGCGCGTCCAGCATTTCAACCATCAGGCGTTCAACTTCTTTCAGGGCAAACCGCTCGTCGGCGTCAAAGTACTCTTTGAGCTCGCGGCCTTTCACGTACTCCATCGCAATGAAGGCCACACGTTGGCCGCCACCCATCGGCGGCTGCGCGCCAGCCACCATGGTGTGGTCGGTTTCTGCGGCCACCTCGCCATAGTCATAGACGGCCACAATTCCTGGATGGTTCAGCCGCCCGGCAGCCTGGGCTTCGCGTTTGAAGCGGGCGAGCACCGCGTTGACCTCGCCACCCTTGAGTTGCGACGGCAAGATGGTCTTGATGGCAACCACACGCTCTATGCCCGGGTCAAAGCCTTCATAAACAATCCCCATGGCACCTTTGCCAATTTCACGGCGTATCTGGTACTTGCCAAGTTGGGTAATGGGTGGCATGGTAAATCCTGCGGGCTGAAAGTGGTTGGGTGGGGGCGAGGCTGGCTACTTGTGCTTGGCGTCGATGTCCCAAACGGCGGTTTGCACCAGGCGCTGCACCATGGTGTCCAGACCGACACCCCCTTTGGCGCTGCTGCTGACACCCATGAAGCTGCCGCCGGTGGCGCCAACTTCCATTTTCAGTTCCTTGTAGCCAGTGGCAACCTGCTGCGTGGTGTTGGCATTCATGATCTTGTAGCGCATGCCAACGAGCCAGACGCCCGTCGCTTCCTGCGTGTTGACCGAACCGACCACGCCGCCTGCCACAGCACCGGTTCGTGAGCCGCTCAGGCTGCTGATCAAGCCGCCCACGGCGCGGCCATCAAACCCCTTGGTGTTTTCGGCAATCTTTTCAGCCTTGAGGACATCGAACTTGAGGATCCATTTGGTTGTTTTGAGTTTGCCAGGCTGCAGCGCTTTTCGCGCAGCCTTCGGGTCACCCAGATTGAATGCCAGCGTCACCTCGTTGAGCAAGCTGCCCAGGTTGGCGCGCTCCAGCACCGTGAAATTGGCCTGTGAGAGCTCGATCTCGGCAAAATCGGCAATGTTGTTGGCCGTAAATTTCTGCGTGAAGGTCGCATTGCTGGCTTTGATTTCGCCAGGGATCACGATCAGCGCCGGGCCTTTCTTGTTGCGGTTTTTGTACTCAACTTCCTTGTAGGCGGCCGCGTCTGCAGCGGCATTGGCCTGGTCCGACGTTGAGCTGCCCGCCGTTGGCGAAGGGTTGCCAAATGACGGAGGTTTCGCCGCAGCGGGCGCCGCCTGAGCCGTTGATGCCGCCGCCGGCGCGCTGGGCGCCAGGGATTGCGCTGTGCTGCCAGCAGGTGCCGGCCCAGCCGTCTGACAGCCTGCAAGACCGACTGCGAGAATCATTGCCAGGGCCGTATTGCAGACCACTTGACGCATAGAGGTCATATCAGTTGCTCCGTAGGTGAAAACAGCGGGGTTTGCATTGAAAGATGCGCCTTGCAGAATCATTTGTACTTGGCGTCGATATCCCACACCGCCGTTTGAATCAGGCGCTGCACCATGGTGTCCAGGCCAACGCCGCCTTTGGCAGAGTCCGAGGCGCCCAACACGCTGGTCTGGGTGGAGCCGACTTCCATCTTGAGCTCCTTGTAGCCCTGGGCCACCTGATCGGTGGTGTTGGCGTCCATGATCTTGTAGCGCATGCCGATCAGCCAGACGCCCGTCGAGTCGGACGTCTTGACCGAGCCCGCCACCTGTCCGCCGACTGCGCCGCCCAGCCCACCCAACATGCCGATCAGCCCGCCTACAGCGCGGCCGTCAAAGCCCTTTTTGTTTTCGGCAATCTGCTCAGCCTTGAGAATGTCAAACTTCACAATCCATTTGGTGGTCTTGAGTTTGCCCACCTGCATGCTCTTGCGCGCGGCAGCCGGGTCACCCAGGTTGTAGGCGAGTGATATTTCCTGCAGCAGGTTGCCCAGATTGGCACGCTCAAGCACCTGAAAGTTGGCGCTGGACAGCTCCAGCTCGCCAAAATCTGCAATGTTGTTGGCGGTGAACTTTTGCGTAAAAGTGGCGTTGCTCGCCTTGATCTCGCCGGGAATTACCACCAGCGCCGGGCCCTGCTTGTTGCGGTTGCTGTATTCCACTTCCTTGTACGCGGCAGCGTC
>JANMCB010000381.1:0-1939 GCA_031360805.1 Rhodoferax sp. | reverse complement strand
ATGATCAATTCTTTCGCAGATCAAGACACGGCCGATCTGTTTGAGGGCAAGAAAGTACCTCGGTTTGCGAATATATCCTCCGTTGCGCAGCGTAAGTTGCAGCAACTGGACAGCGCTGTGACCCTGGACGCGTTGAGAAGTCCACCTGGCAACCGGCTTGAGGCTTTGGTGGGTAATCTCAAAGGCCAGCACAGCATCCGCATCAACGATCAGTTTCGTTTGTGTTTTGTTTGGGCACCCGATGGTACCCATGACGTAAAAATTGTTGACTACCACTGAAATACAGGAGTTCGCCATGACGATTGCAGCCCCCAAAAATGGTCTTCGCCCCATTCACCCCGGCGAGGTGTTGCGTGAGGACTATCTCAAGCCGTTGGGGTTGAGTGCAAACGCCTTGTCGCAAGCGCTTAAAGTCCCAGCGTCGCGCATCAACGACATAGTGCTGGAGCGCCGTGGGGTCACGGTGGATACCGCAATGCGTCTGGTGCGCTACTTTGGCGGCGATGTGCAAAGCTGGATGAATTTGCAGACAGCCTATGAGATCAAAATTGCGTACAAGGCTTTGACCAAGCGGCTTGAGCGGGAAATTCAACCATTGTCCGTTTGAGGCGTTTTTAGGCTCACTCCATCCCAAAACTTTACGCAAGCCAACCCCGCTAAAACCGCTGGATGATCTACCATTGCCGCGGGTGACTTTCGCCCGATTTTTAGGACCTGTCATGTTGGTGCGCTGGGCTTCTTTTTGTTTCAAGCGGTCGTTGCTGCCGCTCGGTGTCTTGTTGAGCGCAGCCTGCCTGAGTGGCTGCGGCGGGGGCGCGGGCAGTGATACTTCCCGCGCGGTCGCGCCAGAGGTGGTGCCGATCAACAGCGTCGGGGCAGGGCAGTTCAAGGATTCAGTGCCCCTACGGGCAATTTCAACGGGTGAAATTTCCGCTGCGATGGACCTGGCAGGTGTCGCCGCATTTCGCGCCACGCCCCGTTATGCGGTCCAGGCGCATCGCCTGACCTATTTGACGCAAGACGCGCAGGGTCGCGAGATTTTGGCCTCGGCCCTGATCGCGCTACCCCTCAAGCCCGCCAATTCACCCAGCCCGGTGCTGAGCTACCAACACGGCACGATCACACAGCAAGCGCAGGCGCCCAGCAATTTGCCCGACCTGGCAAGCCCGGAAGTCGTGTTGGCTTCGCAAGGCTATATCGTTTTGTCTGCCGACTATGTGGGCTATGGGGCGTCCAAAGCCGCCCCACATCCTTATTTGCTGGCTGTGCCTTCTGCAGCAGCAGTGATTGACTTGTTGACTGCGGCCAAATACTGGCGGCAGACCCAACGAATTCTGGACAACAAGCAGATCTTTCTGGCAGGCTATTCAGAAGGTGCCTATGTGACTCTTGCCACCCAAAAGGCGCTGGAGGCCGGAACTTCGCCGCATCGGTCTGAGGTTGTCAGCGTAGCTGCAGGAGCAGGCCCGTACAACGTGGGGCGCACGCTGGATGAAGAGCTCAAGCTGGTGCGGCAGGCCAGCCCGTTAATTGGAGGTTTGCTGAACCCCGGGTTTCTGAGATTTTTGAGCGACACCGATCGCCGCAACGTGCGTGACCAGCTATTGGCCCAAGTGCTTGACGCCAAGTCCGACGTGACCTTTTCACCGGTCGTAATCGACAATTACCTGGCCGACAACCGTGCGGCCATCGAAGCATTCAGCAATGTCGACGAATGGCGCGCGACAGTGCCGGTTGACCTGTTCCACGGTGTTGACGATCGCACCGTGTCTTACCTGGTTTCAAGCGGCACGCTGCAGGCGATGCAATCAAAGGGCTCCGCCAACCTTGCCAAGTTGACCAACTGCACCGCAGTGCCGGCAGGGCACCTTGAATGCGTCTTGCCCTATTGGCGGTTCATGCTGGATTCGTTTGGCAAGTTGGCGAAGAACCTGTGATC
>JANMCB010000358.1:0-2653 GCA_031360805.1 Rhodoferax sp. | reverse complement strand
AGGAGCTGAAAATGGCCACTGCCACATCAGAGCGGGTGCAAAAGCACCGCACCGCATTGCGAGAATCCGGCTTGCGCCCGGTGCAAATTTGGGTGCCGGACACGCGCCGCCCGGGGTTTGCCCAGGAATGCCGTCGCCAGTCGCTGCTGTTGCAAGGCGATGCGCAGGAACGCGAAACCGCCGATTGGCTTTTGGCCGCTGCCGACCGTGAGGGCTGGCAGTGAAGCGTGGTGATGTGGTCACTGTCGCTTTGCAAGGTGATTTGGGCAAGCACCGCCCGGCCTTGCTGATTCAGTCCGATCTATTTGACGCGCATCCTTCGGTGACAATTTTGCCGGTGACCAGTGATTTGCGCGCCACGCCCTTGTTTCGCATTGCCGTCAACCCGACAGAAGCCAATGGGCTGAAAAAACCTTCCCAGGTGATGGTGGACAAGCCGCAATCGGTCGAACGAGAAAAAATTGGCGCCGTGGTGGGCCATCTGGACGATGCCGCCATGCTGGCGGTCAACCGCGCCCTGGCGGTTTTTCTGGGATTGGCTTGAGCTTGTGAACGAAGCCGAAAGCCGCGCTGAACACATCGACCCCGCACTGGCTGCCGCAGGCTGGGGCGTGGTGCCAGGCAGCCGCATCCGGCGTGAATATTCCAAAAGTACCTGTATCAAGCACAGGCGTCGACCTGAATTCGGCTAAACCCAGCCCAGCCACCCCATCACGCCGCCCGCGCCCAAAAGCCACAGCAGGTGAATGCGCGTACGCCACACCAGAAGTGCAGTGGTTGCGGCGACCAGCCACTGGATCCAATGGTCTGAAAATCGCCCGTGGCTGGCGATCAAAATCCAGCCTGTCGCGATCAGCAAAGCCACCACAATGGGCGCCATACCCTGCTTGAAAGCGCGCACGGCACGCAGTTCGCGGTTGCGGTGGCCCCAGCGTGCGGCAAGGAAGGTGAGCGTCGTGCTGGGCAGCAGAATCCCGAGCATGGTGGCGCTCGCACCCAGCAGCGCAAAGCCGTAACCACCGGCATTCAGGCCGACATTCCAGCCCATCAATGCGACGAACATCACGTTCGGACCGGGCGCGGCTTGCGCCAGCGCAATGCTGGAGCTGAACTGCGCATCCGTAAGCCACACTTTGTCGCCCACCAGATAGCGATGCATTTCAGGCACCGCAGTGATGGCGCCGCCCACCGCCAGCAGCGACAGCGACATGAAGTGGACGAACAGCGCCAGCCAGTCGGCGCCATTCAGGGTCAGGGCAAGTCCAGTGTTCATCGCAATGTGCCACCAAGCCGGCGCCAGGCCATCGCGCAGGCCACGGAGCCGACCCCCAGCAAAACCCAGGCCAGCGGAATGCGAAAGAGCGCAATCGCCACAAAGGTCAACATAGCCAGTAGCAGGTTGACGGGGACGCCCATCACGTTTTTTTTCAGCGCCGGAATCAGCCTGATACCCGTCGCCGCAATCAACCCAGCCGCCACCGTGCCCATGCCCCGCAACGCGCCTTGCGCAGCAGGCAGGTGCGCGACGCTGGAAAAAAGTGCCGCCAGCATCAACACGAGCACCAACGGAAACAGCAGCAGCCCGGCCAACGCCACCAGCGCTCCACGCAGGCCAAAGTAGCGGTCACCCATCATCAGCCCGAGGTTGATCACGTTCGGACCTGGCAACACCTGTGCAACCGCCCAGTCTTCCAGAAACTCCTCCCGCGTCAACCACTGCTTTTTCTCAACCAGTTCCCGCTGCACCACGGCCAGTACACCGCCAAACCCCTGTAGGGCCAGCCAGGTGAACGACCAGAAAAGGTCGCGCAAATTGGCGGGGCGGGGTTGTTTGACGGGGGGTGAAGTGGGTTCTTCGAGTGCGGTGGCGGGCATGGCGGGATTATCGGCGGGCGCAAGCCAGGTTCCATGGGTCATCGCGGTGGGAACCAGGGGCTGCACGATGCGACAACCCATGTAGCGGGCTCACTTTGTCCAAGCCTTTGGCCCGGTCACTCGTAATGTGTCCACATCCGCAACACACGCACCGTCCGCTCCTTGGTGAAAACCTCGTAAACAATTCGATGCTGAATGTTGATGCGACGCGAGTAGGCGCCTGCAAGGTCACCAACCAACTTCTCGAAGGGCGGTGGATTTTGAAATGGATCGGCAGCCAGAACCATCAGCAAATCTTGTGTCTTTGGCTTTAGGCCACTTGCAGCAAGTTTTTTGGCATCTTTCATTGCTTGCTTGGCAAAGACGACCTCCCAACTCACCATTTAAGTGACTTGGCACTTTTTGCGAGTGGCTCAGCCATCCCCGCCTTGATGGATTCACGCATGCCGGGCACAGCAAGCAAATACAAGGTTTCTTGAATCGCGCTCCAATCTTCAGCAGAGAGCAATACCGCGCTGCTGCGCTTTCCAGAAATGATGATCGGTTGATGCGACTCTGCGGTCTCATCTATGAGCCGATATAGATTCGCCCGGGCTTCGCTAGCGGAAAGTGCCTGCATTTCTTGCTCTCTTAAATGAGTAGAGATGGTACGTGATAACGTACGTTTCGTCAACGATGAAATGCGGCTCAACTGATGAAGCCGACCACCTTCCTCGGACACCCGCGTTGAGGGATTCGTGAGGTTCAGTTGTAACGTTCAATCTTCGATTCAATCTGA
>JANMCB010000310.1:0-5299 GCA_031360805.1 Rhodoferax sp. | reverse complement strand
TAACAACATTCAACGCCCGGTGCATCAGGCTTTGATTTACCCCGTGACCAATTACGCGTTTGACTCCCCTTCGCAAATACAAAACCGGGACGCATCGCCGTTGAGCACCCCCGCGCTGATGTGGTTTTATGAAAAGTACCTTCCCACGCCTGCGGACGGCGCCAACCCCATGTTCTCCGTGTTGCGTGCCCCTTCACTCACCAATCTGCCATCCGCCACCGTGATAACGGCAGACATTGACCCGCTGCGGTCTGAGGGCCGTGCCTATGCCGAGCGGCTGGCTGAGTCAGGCGTATCAGTCGACTACGTCAACTACACAGGCGTAACGCACGAGTTTTTCGGTATGGGTGCTGTCCTTGACGATGCCCGCAATGCGGTGGCCAGGGTGGCTGCCAATTTGAAGGCGGCGTTCTCAAGAGCCGGTACTTAATTGCGAAGGCCGGGCTTGCGTGGCGAAACTGGCTGCCGTTGCGGCAATTGCCTACAACAAACCATCTTTGCTGCCGACAGTTTGGTTCTACCCATCTTTCTATGCTTCGCGGGTGGTCATATTTGGATGGTCACATCAACCTCAGGAGTTTCATCATGCAAACTGATAAATCAGGTTCACAAGGCACGCAACCCAAGACCGGGAACAACAAGAACTCTTCATCGAAAACGCCGGATACGGGAAAGTCTGGCAGCGACCAGTCAAAAACGGGTGGATCCCGCAGCACCCATGAGGGCGAAAAGAAAACAACGCCCGGCAGTAGAAGTTAGGCTGACGGAGTGAACGCGCTTGTACACCTGAGTATTTGGTGCGGGCGCGTTCCAGTTCTCGTTTAGATCCTCGTTGAGAGCCCATTTAGAGCCCTGTAGACAGACCATTAACCCGAAAGGAATTCGCCGTGACAGCAGCCACCACCAACAGCCCGACCAGTGCGGCCAAGCCCGCGACCCGTTCAAGCCGCAAGGCTAAAACCACGGAGGCCACAGCCATGCTGCGGGCCGACCATCAACTCGTCAGCAAGCTTTTCGAAGAGTACGAGAAATCAACATCCACCAGCAAAAAGGCGCAGATCGTCACGCGCATCTGCACCGAGCTTTCAGTGCATGCCCAGGTTGAGGAAGAAATCTTTTACCCCGCTGTCAAGGCGGCGTTGAACGACAAAGAACTGGTGCCCGAAGCCACCGTGGAGCATGCCAGCCTGAAAGATCTGATTGCGCAGCTCGAGGGCATCGAACCCGATGGCGAAATGTTCGACGCCAAGGTCAAGGTGCTGAGTGAGTATGTGAAGCACCATGTCAAGGAAGAGCAAAACGAGATGTTTCCCAAAGCCAAAGCCAGCAAATTGGACATGGTGGAACTGGGCGCGCAGATGGCCAAACGCAAAGAAGAACTTCTCGCAGAGGCATAAAAGCAAGGCGCAACATGCTGTGTTTTGAATCTGGGCTTTATCTCCGCGTGGAGGAATTGGACAACGGCCCCAAGCCGTTTCCGTTGCAAAGCGGCTTTTCCATGGGCGTGGCTTACCGTGCCTTGGGACTCTACAACCCGTCTGAGACGAGCGATGCCTATTTTGTGCTGTCCAACGACCGCGATGAGATCTGGTTCATCTGCAACCGGCACGTGCGCACCATCGCAGTGCTGCCGAACGAAACCCGCCTGCGCTTCAGTGCGCTGGCGTCGGTTGTGCGCAAGTCGGCCTCTGTATCGATGCCCAGGCAAGCCACTGTCACTGATGCCGTCTGATGAAATGATGGACGGCACCCATTTGCATCAATCGGGCTCGCGCGAGACGATGTCCGCCAACGGCACGCA
The DNA here is from genome assembly GCA_031360805.1 of Rhodoferax sp. Classification (GTDB taxonomy): domain Bacteria; phylum Pseudomonadota; class Gammaproteobacteria; order Burkholderiales; family Burkholderiaceae_C; genus JANYCG01. The sequence goes on along the minus strand of JANMCB010000310.1, from coordinate 3,498 downwards.
CTTGCTCGCTGAGTGGTACGGTTGCGATTTTTCCGTTGCCGCATTGAGCGAGGCCCACAGCCTGCGCCAACTGTGTCTTGTTGCCACGCGGGAGTGCGGCCTGAATGCGGTGGGCGACGCTTTTCACCAGTTTCAGCCGCAAGGGGTGACTGGCACCGTTTTGCTGGCGGAGTCACACTTGGCCATCCATACCTGGCCTGAGTCAGGCTTTGTCACGCTGGACGTGTATGTCTGCAATTACCTGGAGGACAACACCCACAAAGCACTCAAGTTGTACAGCGCCTTGAAAACGCACTTCCGGCCAGGGCGCGAGAATTTTTCGCAAGTCCGCCGGGGCCTGCAGGATGCTTGACACGCAGCGTGTCGACGGAAATGGGTGGCTGACGGAGTCGCTGGATGACGGCTTCAGCTATTCGATACGCACGAGCCGCGTCCTGAGCCAGTTTCGCAGCGCTCATCAACGCGTTGAAGTGCATGAGAGCGACACTTTCGGCCGGCTGCTGGTGCTGGACGGCTCTTTCAACGTGTCAGAAAAGGACGAGTTTTTTTACCACGAAAACCTGGTGCACGTGGCTGCTTGCACGCATCCCCGCCCCGCCACGGCGCTGATCATCGGGGGAGGCGATGGCGGGGCTGCCGAAGAGCTGTTAAAGCATTCCTGCATCCAGAGCGTCACGCTGGTGGAGATTGACCAGGCGGTGATCGACGTGGCCCGCTTGCATCTGAGGTCGGTGCACCAGGGCGTGATTGACGAATGCACCGGCCACCCAAAATTGCGCATTCACATAGCGGATGGAATGGCGTACATCAAGGATGGAAGCGGGCGTTACGACCTGATCATCCTTGACTTGACCGATCCGGGAGGTCCCTCCACGCCTTTGTACACAGAAGCTTTTTACCAGGCCTGCGCGGCCAGGCTGAAGCCTGGTGGCCTGTTGGGGCTGCACATTGCATCGCCGTTTGCACAGCAGCATCGCATCGTCAGCGCGTTGACCGCCTTAAGCAGCGCGTTTGCCATCGTCCGCCCCTACATGGTCACGGTGCCGTTGTCTGGTGGCCCGTGGATGATGGCGTGTGCCTCCAACACGCTGGACCCCGCCATGCTGCCCGCCACTGCGGTCGATACAAGGCTCTCAGTTCGGGGCATTGCCGACCTGCAGTTTTACAACGGCAGCACCCATCTGGCTGCCATGGCGTTGCCGAACTTTGTGCGCACAGCAGTGATGGGAACTGGCGCCCGCACGTGTTGATACACCTCAATTGCCATTCGAAAGAAGCTGCCTTGTTACTTGCCGTCGCGGTCCGAATCGCCGGGCATTGCGCGCTCGGTGGCATCGCTTACCTTGTCCCACGCGTCACGGCTGGCGTTTTTTGCCTTGTCCCACGTCAGGCTTGACTTGCCACGCGATGCGTTCCAGTCACATGACAGATCGGGCTCAACTTCGTCAAAGCTGCGCCCCTTGTTTTTGCCGAAAGAATTGACGCCGTGGTCGAAGGCCGGTCCATAGTCGTCAAAGCTGGCGTTGCTGTCGACGTAGGGGCGGCTCGAAAAGTTGTCGCGCCAGTAGGTTGCCTCTACCGTTGGGTCAATTGCTTCGGCGACGCCCTTGCCTGCAAGCCCGCCAACGATGGCTCCCACAGCGGCGCCAATCACCGTGCCCACCGGGCCCGCCACCGTCCCTGTTGCTGCGCCCGCAGCCGCGCCGCCTAGCGCAGCACCGAGTCCGGTGCCGACTGGGTGTGCGCCTGGCGCCCCAGATATTGGATCGAGGTTGGCAGAACCTTCGCGGTCCGCGTCGAAATTTTTGGAATTCATGTGAAGCTCCATAAAAGTGAAGTGCCGAAAAAAAGACTTGTACCCGTCAGCGGGCGCTGCCGCGACGGAACAGGTTGACGATGGCCAGAAGAATCGCTGCGCCCACAAACGAGACCAGCAGCGCCGGCATGCTGAAGTTGTCCCGATTGATGGTGCCCACGCCAACCAAAGGCGAAATGAACCATCCGCCTAGCATGGCACCCACAACCCCCACGACGACATTCAAAATAATGCCTTGCTGCCCATCCGTTTTCATGACCATACTGGCCAGCCAGCCAATAACCCCGCCCACGATCAGCCAGATGATGAAGTTCATAAAAGTTTCTCCTAAAGTTGAGTGAGTTGCCAATCAAATTTCCATTTCAGTGTCGAGAAAATGGAGTTGGTAGTTTAGGATTGCCCCCTGGCGCCGCAATTCCCTAACGTCCCGGACGAGCAGTAAAAGACGCGCCGCCGGTATGTCAGACGCCGCTTTCCTCACGCCATTGGCGGCACATCAGCAGTGACCGAAAGCGTTAAAGGAGGGCCGTGCAGAGCTGCGCGAATTCACTATAGGAATGCCTTGCACTGCAGTCGGAGCTCAGGCAAACGGCGATGCCCGGTGCCGGGGCAGGTTTTCTGAATTGCTGTATATTCAACCAGTGTCTCAGCCCTCGATTAACTCCCCCAGATTCCAGCAAAAACTGGCCGTGCTGGCCGATGCTGCCAAGTACGATGCCTCATGCTCTTCCAGCGGCACGGCCAAGCGCAGTTCTGTGGGTGGCAAGGGCATTGGGTCCACCGAGGGCTCGGGCATTTGTCACAGCTATGCACCCGATGGCCGCTGCATCTCGTTGCTGAAAATTCTGTTCACCAACTTTTGTCTGTACGACTGCCTTTACTGCGTTAACCGCGTCAGCAGCAATGTGCCACGCGCCCGCTTCACGGTGGATGAGGTGGTGCAGCTCACGCTGAGTTTTTACCGGCGCAACTGTATTGAGGGCCTGTTCTTGTCGTCAGGCATCATCCAGAGCCCCGACTACACCATGGAGCAGGTGGTGGAGGTGGCGCGCGTGCTGCGAGAAGAGCATGATTTTCGAGGCTACATCCACCTGAAGACTATTCCTGACGCTTCGCCCGATCTGCTGGCGCGCGCAGGCCGCTATGCGGACCGTTTAAGCATCAACATCGAGCTTCCAACGGTGCAAAGCCTACACGCGCTGGCGCCAGAGAAAGACAGCGCGGCCATTCGCCGCTCCATGGCGCGGCTGCGCGTGCACATTGACGATGCTAAGGGGGCAGCCACCGACCACAACAAGACCAGTATCATCTCGCTGCCGCAGTCGCGCATTGTCAAACGTTCACCCCCTGCAAAGTTTGCACCTGGCGGGCAAAGTACCCAGATGATTGTGGGGGCTGATGCCACCAGCGACGCCGCCATTCTGCAAACGACGGCCACGCTGTACAGCGCCTACCAGTTGCGCCGCGTGTACTACTCGGCTTTCAGCCCGATCCCCGATGCCTCCAGCAAGCTGCCGCTGCGTCAGCCGCCGCTGATCCGTGAGCATCGGCTGTACCAGGCCGATTGGCTGATTCGCTTTTACGGCTTTGCGCACAATGAGATCGTGCCGGATTCCGAATCCGCTGGCATGCTGGCGCTGGACATCGACCCCAAGCTTGCCTGGGCGCTGGCGCACCGCGAG
>JANMCB010000284.1:0-5583 GCA_031360805.1 Rhodoferax sp. | reverse complement strand
CGCATTCGCTGCTGAAAAGGCAAGCTGGCCCCACCGGGCGGTTTGGAATCCTGGCGCATCCGCCGCACGGTCGAGACAAGGCCCGCCAGTGCACTCACTGCCACCTTGCCAGTAACCAGTTTTGTCCAGAACTCGCGCTGCATCAGCCGTTGGGTGTAATAGTGCTTCACCTGAGTTCGGGCGAGGCTCGTTTCAGAGCGAACCCAGGGGTTCAACAGGCACATGCCGCTCACCCGCGCGTCCCGCGTTTCAAGCCAATAGAGCAGTGCGGCGGAGGCGCCATCGCAGAGACCCCAAAGCGCCACTGATTGGACGATTGGAAGCTGCAGTTGAAATGCGTCGATGGCCGCAGAAACATCTGCAGTCACCTGCGTGAAGTCGGCTGTGGCCCCGCTACTGTCGCCCATGCCCCGGTAGTCAACGCGCAATACCGCATGGCCAGTTTGGGCCAGCGCACGTGCCAGCGTGACAAATTGGCGGTGGCTGCCAGCACGGTACTGGGGGCCGCCCACAATGATGACAACGCCAATATTCGAAGGTATTTCAGGCTGTGTGAGGATGCCCAGCAGCCATTCACTCTGGCTTTCAAAGGGAACAGCGACTTCGGTGTATTTCACACGTGGGCCATTTCGTTGACAGCGGCTATCGTTGCCAGGACCAAGGCTGGGGCGTCCTCAATCTCACTGGTCTGCCAGAAAGCGGGTCCATTGACGACGTGGCTTCGCGATGTCATTGCGTTGTTTTGCCAGAGTGCGAATGTTTTGGCAGAAATTGGGCTCATGTCCGCATCGTCCCGGGTCGACAGTTCAAACCATTCCATCCGCCCAAAGCGCCCACTCTCTCCGGGTGACACAAGCTTCGCCTTTTCAAGGCCAGCAGCGAGCGCGGCCGACAGGGTGTACCCGGCAATTTCGACGGCTTCGCCCGACGCCAATTGCAGGCGCAGGCTCTCCATTGCCCCTTTGGCCTGACCGCCGAGCATGTCGCCTGCCACTTTAAGGCGCAGGAACTGCTGCAAGAGCGGCTTGCCGTTGACAGGGGGTTGCCAGAAAATGAAATGACAGGGCGCTCCGAGCTGTCTGGCAGCCTCAACCGCCAACAGGCAACCTGCGCGCAGGCCCCAGAGCCACAGTGGCGGCAAATCTGACGCTGCACCTGCCATGTTGCTTCGATGGCGCAGCCAGCGACACCCTTGAACCACGTCAGCGACCCAGGCCTGCCAGGATGCGTCACCAAAATCGCCGCTACTGTCGCCGCACCCAAGCAGGTCAATTTGCAGCACGTCATAGCCCGCCTCGGCGAACGCCCGTGCCTGAATGGCTGCCATGCGGCGGGATTTGTTCATCTCTTCCGCAAACGGATGAACGTACAGAATCAAGCCTCGGGGCGGGCGGTCAAGTGCCTCGTGAAACAGGCAAAACCGCTGGCCGCCATCGATTGATTCAGAAGGCATGAAAAATGCCTCCGGCCGTTTGGGCATGGTCGCTCAGGCCGCCAGCTTGCCACCAACAAAGTCAACCAGCGAGCCCACCGTAGCGAAGGTCGAGCCGTCAATGTCATCATCGTCAACCACCAGGCCAAACTGGTCTTCGAGTGTCGTGATGAGGGTGACCACGGCCATGGAGTCGAGTTCCGGGATGGCGCCAAGCAACGGTGTCTCGCGTGTGAAGGCTGCAGAGCGCCCGTTCAAGCTCAGCACCTCATCAAGGACCCGCAGCACTTCTTGTGTAACATCCATTGTCATTTCCCGTCAATCCGTTAAGTCTCAAACAGTCGGCATTTTAGGTGGCATCGACCTTTCGCCGTCGTGACGCTTTAAACGGATTGTCTGTTTCTTTCGTATTGTCTGACCCACCCTATTTGATCCCGCTATGCAAGACGCCAACCTCCTGCCTGAACTGATTGCGCGCGCGGCGCAGGTGTCGCCATCAGCGGTGGCTTTGACCAGCGGCGGCCAGTCGCTCTCCTATTCAGGTCTGGATGATCAAGTCAGCGGTTTTGCGTCAGGCTTGATCAGCCTCGGGCTGGCCCGCAGTGAGCGCGTCGCGATTTATCTCGAAAAGCGCTTTGAAACGGTGATCGCCAGTTTTGGCGCGCCTCGGGCCGGCGGCGTGTTTGTGCCGGTCAATCCCTTGCTCAAACCCGAGCAGGTTGCGTTTATCTTGCAGGATTGCAATGTTCGCGTGCTGGTGACTTCGCCGGAGCGCCTGGCGACATTGAAGCAAGCATTGGCGCAATGCCCCGACCTGCGCCATGTTGTGGTGACTGACGGCGCAATCACGGGCGCAGCAGGTCAAGTCAATCCCGAAGTTGACGCATCACAAGGTTGGAGCCAATCGGGATGGCGTGATTTTCTGAGTAGCCCGCCCTGCGCCGGACACCGGGTGATTGACTCTGACATGGTCGCCATTCTCTACACCTCCGGCAGCACGGGCCGGCCCAAAGGGGTGGTCTTGTCGCATCGCAATATGGTGGCGGGCGCGAAAAGTGTGGCGTCGTACCTGGAAAATGGTCCGCAAGATACTTTGCTGGCGGCGCTGCCGTTGTCGTTTGATGCCGGGTTCAGTCAGCTCACCACAGCGTTTCACACGGGTGCGAGGGTGGTGCTTCTCAATTATTTGATGCCGCGCGACGTCCTCAAGGCCATGGAGCGAGAAAAGGTGACGGGGCTGACGGCCGTTCCGCCGCTTTACATTCAGCTGGCGCAGCTTGAATGGCCCGCGTCGGTCAACGACAACTTGCGCTACTTTGCCAACACGGGGGGTCGCATGCCGGGTGAAACACTGAATTTGCTGCGCCAACGGGTTCCAAAAGCAAAGCCTTTCCTCATGTACGGCCTGACCGAAGCCTTTCGGTCGACCTACTTGCCGCCCGATGAGGTTGATCGGCGCCCGGATTCCATTGGCAAGGCGATCCCCAACGCGGAAATTCTTGTGTTGCGCGAGGACGGCTCACCTTGCGCCACGGATGAGCCGGGCGAGCTGGTGCACCGGGGCGCCTTGGTCGGAATGGGTTACTGGAACGACGCCGAGAAGACCGCCGAGCGTTACAAAGTGCTAGCCTCTGACGCGCCGGGTCGACAGGCGGGCCTGCAGTTGCCCGAATTCGCCGTCTTCTCGGGCGACACCGTGCGCAAGGATGCTGAAGGTTTTTTGTATTTCATAGGCCGACGGGACGAGATGATCAAAACCTCGGGTTATCGGGTCAGCCCGGTGGAGGTCGAAGAAATTCTTTACGCGACGCGGCTGGTCGGCGAGTGCGTGGCTTTTGGGGTGGACCACCCAAGCCTGGGCCATGCCATTCAAGTGATTGTGACGGCTGGCGTCGACGCGCCCGAGAACCTGCCCCAAGCCCTGCAAGCCGAGTGCAAAAGCCGCATGCCTGCGTACATGGTGCCAGCTGGCTTCGAGATCGTGGCCGGGCCGTTGTTGCGCAATCCGAATGGCAAAATTGACCGAAAATCGCTGTCCAGCGACTGGATTGCGCGCCACAGTGCTTGAAAAGCAACTACACAAAAAATTATGACCGTGATTGAACGCCAGTTACCCGTGCATGCGGCCATGAATCAGTTTCCGACGCAGGATGGCGAACTGGTTGTGGGTGGCGAGCGACTATCGCTGTTGGCTGAGCGGGTCGGGCAGACACCTTTTTACGCCTACGACCGCGCCTTGCTGAGGCAACGCGTGGCCGAGCTTCGCGCCGCCCTGCCCAAAGCCATCAAGCTCCATTACGCCATGAAGGCCAACCCGATGCCAGCGGTGGTTGGCTTCATGGCGGGCTTGGTTGACGGCATTGATGTGGCGTCGGCCGGCGAGCTTAAAGTGGCGCTGGACGCTGGCGCCCGAGCGCAGGAAGTCAGTTTTGCCGGCCCGGGCAAGCGCGACGCCGAGTTGCGCCAAGCCGTTGCGTCACGCGTTTTGGTGAACGTTGAATCGTTCCGGGAAATTGGTGCATTGGAAGAAATCTCCCAGCAACTAGGCCTGCCAGCGCGGATTGCGGTGCGAGTGAATCCTGACTTTGAACTCAAGGGTTCGGGGATGAAAATGGGCGGTGGCCCCAAGCAATTCGGTGTGGATGTTGAACAGATGCCCGAATTGATGGCCAGGATTCGCCGCGCCGGATTGGCCTTTGAAGGCTTTCACCTGTTCGCGGGCTCGCAGAACCTGCGCCCCGAATCGATTTGCGAAGCGCAGCAAAAGTCGTTTGATCTGGCGGTTCGTTTGGCTCAAGACGCGCCCTTGCCGGTGAAGTTCTTGAACCTTGGCGGCGGTTTTGGCATTCCATATTTCCCGGGCGAGCAGCGCTTTGACTTGACGCCGGTTGGCGACAACCTTGCCGCACTGTTGCAGCGCGCCAAAACCGAGCTGCCCGAAGCGGAGTTCGTGATCGAACTGGGGCGTTATCTGGTGGGCGAAGCGGGCATTTACGTGGCGCGTGTGGTCGACCGGAAAATCTCGCGTGGCCAGGTTTACCTGGTCACGGACGGCGGGCTGCACCACCATTTGTCAGCGTCAGGCAACTTTGGGCAGGTGGTTCGGAAAAACTACCCGGTCACGATAGGCAACAAGGCAGATTCACCCGTGCGTGAGGTCGCATCGGTCGTTGGCCCCCTGTGTACGCCGCTGGATTTGCTGGCCGACCGCATGAGTCTGCCGGTGGCGCAGGTCGGCGACCTGGCGGTGGTGTTTCAATCGGGCGCGTACGGTGCCAGCGCCAGTCCGCACGGGTTTTTGGGCCACCCGAACTGCGTGGAAGTTCTGGTTTGACCTGAACACTGGCGAAGGGTCGTGAAATATCTGGTTCGATTTGCTACTATTAATATAGCAAGCTATTTATATTATACGAGGACTAGAGGCATATTTCATTTGTTTTTCGGTAAAATTCAATGCCTGTAAAGGTTAAAATTAACCTACAGGTTAATTTTATTCGCGTTATGTGGGCAACCTTATGTGGGTAATTCTGACCCACCACTCAGGTCGACCAGGGTGCTGATGCGGCCCAAGGCTGGGGGGCAAACCAGCAGTTTCGCTGCCCTCTTTGTGATCACCGCCTTTGCAAGCTTGGGCGCCGGGTTCGCGCAGGCCGGGCAACACCCGCTGTGGCCAGCCGCTGCGCTGATTGGCTTTTACGGCTGGACCGTGATGGCCCTGTGGCGGCCTGGTGTCTGGCTGTTCGTCGTGCCGGCAAGCTTGCCTTTCCTGAATTTCTGGCCATGGACAGGTTGGCAGGTTTTTGACGAATTCGACCTGTTGCTCCTGGGCGCTTTGGCAGCGGGTTACACGCGGCTGGCTTGGGAATCGCGCAGCGCTGCGTTGGCGGATGTGCCCGTCCCGTGCTGCGCAGGCAGGCCTTGGGTCAGACTGTTGTTGACTTTGATCACGGTGGCCGCGATTGCGTCTTTGGTGAAGGGGTTGGTTGCAGCGGGCGTTTTCGAGGCTGGTTTTAACTGGACGCTTGCGCCCCTGCAAGCCATGGCGTACGAATCACCGCTCAATGGGCTGCGGATTTTCAAGAGTGTGGGCTTTGCCGTTCTGTTTTATCCGCTGTTGGGTCGGGAAACGCGAACGCCAGGGGATGCGGCCC